>JAYTAC010000185.1:0-11222 GCA_043737755.1 Spirosoma sp. | reverse complement strand
AAATAAGTTGAGTAAAACGCGAAAAACGGATGCCATTACTTGGAGTAATGGCATCCGTTTTCCGCGTTTTACTCAACTTATTTTATTATCGTCAGCAACTCCTCCACCTGCTCATAAGCGTACGACAACTGTGCGTCCGTCGTGCAATAGGGCGGCATCAGGTACAGCACGTTGCCCAGCGGCCGCATCAGCACACCCCGTTCCAGCAGAAAAGTATAGGCCCGGTCGCGAATGGTGCTGAAATAACCCGCCTGTCCGGTTGCGACCAGATCGAACGCCAGCAGTGTACCGCGTTGCCGGATGTTGGTTGCGTTTGCATAGTCTGCTAAGCGAAGCGAGAATTCACGGTGCCGTTCTGCGATGCGACGTATGTTGGTCTGCGTTTCGTCGGAAAGGAGAAGGTCCATACTGGCCAAAGCTGCCGCGCAGGCCAATGGATTGGCCGTAAATGAGTGGCCGTGAAATAACGTTCTGAACCGGTCGTCGGATAAAAACGCGTCGTAAATAGCCTGGGTGCAGGTCGTTACGCCCAACGCCATAGTGCCGCCGGTCAGTCCTTTCGATAAACACATCAGGTCGGGCTTTTGCTCTAAATGATCCGACGCAAACAGCCGCCCCGTCCGTCCGAAACCGGTCATCACCTCGTCGGCAATTATGAGTGTATCGTTGCGCCGGGCCATTTGGACCAACTGATCCAACAGGGCCGATTCGTACATAACCATGCCGCCCGCCCCCTGCACCAATGGCTCGGCAATGAAAGCGGCAACGTCGTCCGTAAATAATTCGGCGGCTCGTTGCAGTACTACCGTCTCCTGACCGGCTTCGGGAACGGGCAGGTACTCGACATCGAACAAAAACGGCGTAAATGGGGCCGTAAACGCACTGCGACCACTTACGGCCATCGCCCCGAAGGTGTCACCGTGGTAGGCATTTTCTAACGCTACCACCTTTTGGCGTGGTCGACCGAGGTTATGCCAATATTGAAAGGCCATTTTCAGTGCTACCTCAACGGCCGTTGAGCCATTGTCAGAATAGAAAACTTTAGCCTGGTTTTGGGGTAGAATGCTTAACAATCGCTCGGCGAGTTCGACGGCGGGCTGGTGCGTGAATCCCGCAAAGATGACGTGCTCCAGCGTGTTGAGCTGCTCTGATACGCGCCGGGCGATGTGCGGGTGGGCGTGCCCATGCAGGTTTACCCACCACGACGAAATCATGTCGAGGTATTCGCGGCCGTCGGCGTCGTACAGCACCGATCCTTCGCCCCGCACAATCGGGATGGGCAGCGGGGCGGTTTGCATTTGGGTGAACGGGTGCCAGACAACGGCCTGGTCGCGCTCCGGTAAATCACTCATCATACCGTCCACTTTCCGTTAGCTTTCAATACCTGTTCGATAACATCCCGCGTGGCACCGTGCCCGCCCGGTTTTGGCGATACGTAGCTACAGATGGCCTTTACTTCGTCAACAGCGTCGGCGGGGCAGGTGGCCAGCACATCCGGGCGACTGAGGATTGGGCAGTCGATGATGTCGTCGCCCATGTACAGAATTTCAGACTCGCTCAGGCCGTCGCGGGTGACGTAGCCGAGGTAAGCGTTCAATTTCTGGTCGGGTGGCCCACCCATAAAAATGTCTTTTACCCCGAGCGTTTCCAGCCATATTCTGACGCCTTCTGCGTTGGCCGCCGACACGATGCCAACCCGAAAACCGGCTTTCAGGGCCAGTTCAATGCTGTAGCTGTCTTTGATGTCGAACGTTCGGTACTGCTCCCCGCTGGCCAGCAGGCCAACGCGCCCGTCGGTAAATACGCCGTCGACGTCGAAAATAAGGGTTCTGACGCGGGCAAATTGTGCTTGTTTGTCGGGCATGGTGCAAGTTTAGCAAAAACCACCCGACAGTTCCGTATTTTTGACTGATGAATGGAAACAAGCGGCATCAGGCAGTCCAGCCGGGGGCAGACCGTCGTCCGGCCGGGGACCATCCAGTCCGGGAGCTTCAGGCACAAAAGACGTCGGCTGGACTGCCCCGGACTGGAGGGTCCCCGGCTGGATTGCCCCCGGCTTTTGAGGTGCTGATGCGGGCGCAGTTGGGTGTTGACTACGGTGCGTTCGAGAATGCGCTGACGCAGCCAACACCGGTAAGTATCCGCACAAACCCGTGCAAGAACGTGTTCGACACGGCTGGTTTGGAGCGGGTGCCGTGGTGCCCCGACGGTTTCTATCTTCCCGAACGGCCCAGTTTCACGCTCGATCCGCTGTTTCAGGCCGGGGCTTACTACGTGCAGGAAGCGTCGTCCATGTTGCTGCACGAAGCACTGAAACAGTCTGTCGATCTCAAACGACCGTTGCGGGTTCTCGACTTGTGCGCGGCACCGGGCGGCAAAAGTACCCTGCTGGCGTCGGCCCTGCATCCCGACAGTCTGCTGATTTGCAACGAAGTCATCCGCAGCCGGGTGTCGGTGCTGCGCGAAAACATGGACAAGTGGGGCTACCCCAACGTCGTCATCAGTAACCACGACCCGGACGATATGGCGAACTTAGCGGGCTTTTTCGACGTGGTTGTGGTCGACGCGCCCTGCTCCGGCGAGGGGCTGTTTCGCAAAGACCCCGACGCTATGAATGAGTGGTCGGCAGACAGTGTCCGAATGTGTTCGGGTCGGCAGAAGCGTATTTTGGCCGCAGCCGCCCCTCTGCTCGATCAGGGCGGTACGCTTATCTACAGCACCTGCACCTACAACGACGACGAAAATTTGGCGAACGTCCGCTACCTGACCGAAAATGGGTTTCGCAATCACCCGCTCGTGCTGCCGCCCGACTGGAACATTGTCGGGAAAGACGTTGACGGCTCGGTTGGTTACCAGTGCTACCCGCACCGCGTTCGGGGCGAAGGATTCTTCATTAGCGTATTCAAGAAAACGGCATTTAAGGCCCCGGTCAAATTAGACGCCCGGACGTTTCGCAGCATCCGCGCCCTGCGAACGCGGGAGGCTGCATCGGCCGCACGGTGGCTCCAAAACCCGGCCGATTTTTCATTGTGGGAAAAACCCAATGGCGATGTTATGGCCCTGCCCAACGCGTTGGAGAAGCAGTTTTTGGGGTTGGATGTGGCCCTGAAAAACAAAGGTTTCGGGGTAGAGATCGGGCAGTTCAAGGGTACAGACTTTATCCCCTCGCACACCCTGGCACTGAGTACTGCCATCAATCAAAATTTACCCGCCGTGGCGTTAAGTAAAGAAAACGCACTGCGGTATTTCAAGAAAGAGAATGTAGTGCTCGATGAACCCGTGAACGGCTGGCTGCTGGCTCAGTACAATGGCCTGAACATTGGCTGGATGAAAGGCGTTGGTAACCGGGTCAATAATTACTTGCCGAAGGACTGGCGGATCAGAATGGATATTAAGGAATACGTTTAGACCATCGCCACATTCATGAAACGATTTCTCACCATTATCTGCCTGTTGCTGGCCGTACTCGTCGTTGGCTATATGCTCGGTCCCGCTGCTCACCCCGACGGTGTTACGAACGAATCAATCAAACTCAACCCGGACTTGATTCGGCTGGAAACGAGCATCGCCGAGTCAGAGAGTACCGCCAATCTGCGCCCCGACAACGAAGCCCGCATTGTCTGGGCCGACAGTTCGCACAAAGTCAAGACGCCGTTCAGCATCGTTTATATCCACGGTTTCACGGCAAGCTGGGCCGAAGGCGATCCGGTTCACAAACAGTTGGCAAAGCGTTTTGGCTGCAATCTGTACCTCGCCCGAACCCACGAACACGGCGTCGACTCGCCCGACGCGCTCAAAGGACTGACCCCCGCCAACTACGCCCGCTCGGCCGAGCGGGCATTAGCCATCGGCAAAGCATTGGGCGACAAAGTGGTCGTCGTTGGCACGTCGGCGGGTGGTATGCTGACGCTGTATTTAGCCGCCCATCACCCTGAAATTCACGGACTCGTGCTGTATTCGCCCTGCGTTGCGGTGGCTAACCCGACGCTTGCGCTCGCCACCAAACCGTGGGGCAAACAAATTCTGGAGCAGGCAATGGGGGGCGAGCACGTTGTCAATGCGAACTACAAAGGTGGTCGCGCCCGCTACTGGTTTCCGCAGTATCACATAAACGGACTCATCACGCTCCAGACCATGCTCGATGAGTTTATGACGCCCGAGCAGTTTGCGAAGGTGAAACAGCCGCTGTTTATGGCGTACTATTATAAAGACGAAGAAAATCAGGACAACGTCGTGTCGGTTCCCGCCATGCTCGCTATGTACGACGCCCTGGGAACCCCCGGCGATAAAAAACGAAAGCAGGCTTTCCCCGAAGCAGGTGAACACGTAATCGCATCGCATTTTACGTCGGGCGATCTGGACGGAGTGTACCGGGCCACCGAGACATTTGTGGCCAACGTGCTGAAGCTGCCTGCAGTGTCGGTAACTGCCCCGGTCACGGTCGCGTTGGGCAGCACCGACAGCCAGAGAAAATAAATTAACTTTGATGCCTGCCTAACCAATTATACACCACTCATCAATTTAATATGGCTTACGGATTACTAAACGGAAAACGCGGCATCATTTCGGGCGCCCTTGACGAAAACTCAATTGCCTGGAAAATTGCCCTTAAAGCAAAAGAAGAAGGGGCTACGTTCACGCTCACCAACGCACCGATTGCCATGCGTATGGGTGCCATTAAAGAATTAGCCCAGCATTGCAACGCCGAGATTATCCCAGCTGACGCCACCTCGGTCGAGGACCTGACCAACCTGTTTACACAGTCGGCTGAGATTCTGGGGGGCAAAACCGACTTTGTGCTGCACAGCATCGGCATGAGTCCAAACATCCGTAAGGGCAAGCCCTACACCGACCTCAATTACGAGTGGTACAAACAGAGCATCGATATTTCGGCTATGTCGTTTCACAAGATGATGCAGACGGCCTACAAACTCGATGCCATCAGTGAGTGGGGTTCGGTGGTGGCACTGACCTATATGGCGGCCCAGCGGACGATTCCTTTTTACGGCGACATGGCCGATGCCAAAGCCGTTCTGGAATCCATCGCCCGAGGTTTCGGCTACCACTACGGTCAGTATCGTAACGTTCGGGTCAACACCGTGTCGCAGTCGCCCACGCCTACCAAAGCGGGTGGAGGGATCGATGGCTTTGACCTGTTCTACGATTTTGCCGACAAAACGGCTCCCCTCGGCAACGCCACCGCCGAACAGTGCGCTGACTACGTAGTGACGCTCTTTTCGGACCTGACGCGCATGGTGACGATGCAGAATCTGTTCCACGACGGCGGATTCTCGATGACCGGCATCTCGGAAGGAGTGATGGCGTTGATTAATAAGGAATAGAGGAGGAAAGCATCAAAAAGGAGAGTGCGTTTTCACGAAATCGTTTCGTGAAAACGCACTCTCCTTTTTGATAGAAACGGTTTGCTCAGAACGTGATTTCCTGCGTCAGGTAGGTTGCCTGATTGTCGCCGTTGATGCGGACGGTAGCGGTTAATGGTTTAGTTTTCATCGTGTCAGCCGCACCACCGCCGGGACGGTTCCAATTGATCGTAAGCAGTCCATAATTCAGTTCAGTGATCATCGCGCCGACACGGTGACGATTGGGCTCTTCGTGCGGAGCTGAAACGTGGGTGAGTCCACTGCTGGTGATGTCAAATAAGTCATAATTCAGCCCCTAGACGCTTACTTTCGAGACTTCGGCGATGTGGCGATCACCGCTGATGAGTAACGCGCCTTTCGGTTTTGTTTTACTCAGCAGGTCCAGAAGGCGTTGGCGCGAGACTGGGAAATTAGCCCATTTTTCATACGGATGCTCTTCGGGCAACAGTTGAATGCCGCTGCCGATAACGTGAACATCGGCGTCGGAGTTAGTCAGTTGCTGCTCCAGCCACTACCACTGCGCTTCACCAAGTATATCGCCCGCCGGGTTGGGTACGTTTCGTTTACCCTCTTTTTTCAACGGGTCGCGGAAGTAACGACCGTCGAGCAGGATCACTTTTACTCGTTGCCCCTTAGGTCCGTACTCACTCACCGAATAAGCTCCTTCCTGACGGCGGAGCGGGCTGTTACTCGGCACGTCCAGAAAGTTAAGCATCAGTTGCTGACTTTCTTTTCGACGCGGATATTCCTTGCCGCCGTCGTTTACCCCGTAATCATGATCGTCCCACACACCAACTATCGATGCCGACTGGCGAAGCTGCTGATAAATCGGGTTCGACTTTTGTTGGTCATACTTGGCTTTCAGGACGGCTACGTCTTCCGAATCACCGTAGATATTGTCGCCAAGCCAAATCCACACATCCGGTTTTTGGGCCACAATATCGTCCCAGAGGGGTTGTGGACGTCTTTGGTCGCTGCACGAACCAAAAGCAATGGTTGTCACGACAGGCCTTTGTGCCGAAGCCGTTGTTTGAGGTGTGGCGACAGGACTGGTTTGCTGTAAAGGAACTGACGTTGACGTGCGACATCCTGCCAGCATTGTGCAGCTTAACAGGCTGAAAATTGTCAGATTTTTCATTGGGTTGTTCGGGATCGTTTGTCCGTAAAGCTAACCACGCCGACAAGATTTGTTAACGCAGTCGTCGGCGAACGTCACATCTCCCAACTTCGCACAATCCGGCTTCCTTCCTCGGTCGCTTCGGCCCGGATGTAGTTATCAACCTCGTGCTGTAGTTCCTCAACGTGGGAGATGATGCCGACCACCCGGTTCTCGGAACGCAGTGCTTTCAGGGTTTTGAAAACGGTTTGCAACGAGTCTTTGTCAAGCGTTCCGAAGCCCTCGTCCAAGAAAAACAGATTCTGCTTTGCTTTTGTCAGGTGCTGAATATTGTCCGATAGGGCTAATGCTAATGACAAAGCCGCTTGGAACGTTTGCCCGCCCGACAGCGTCTTCACGCTTCGCACCTCGCCCCCATTGAGGAAGTCGCGCACCAAGAAGTTGTTTTTCTCGTCTAATTCCAGCTTTAGCTGGTTGTTGGTCAGCTTAAAAAACCGCTCGTTGGCCGATTCACACAGGTCTTTCAGGTATACCGATGAAACGTAGTTGACAAATCCCTGCGCCCGAAACATTTCGTCCATCTTTTTTAAATCCTGTCGCCGGAGGCCGAGCGCGTCGTGCCGCTTCTGGTGGGCCTTCTTTTCCGCCCACTGATTTTTCAACGTAGCCAGCACATTTCCGGCTCTGCCAATGGCTTTGTTCAGATCGTCCCGTTCGTCCCGGATTGTTTTCAACTGCTCCTGTACCGTCGCGAGTGCCGCCGGGTCGAATGGTTGATTAGTCAACTCGACTTCTAAAGTTGAAACCTGATTCTGTAGGCCGCATAACCTATCATCGTACTCCTTGATGCGCCGTTTTTCGGCTTCCACGTCGATTGGGCGATCCAGAATCTGTTTTACTTGCTCCCAGGTCAGATCTGCGTCGGTCAGATTTTTCTTGATCGTGTCGTCCAAAACCCTGATCTCGTCATTGACACCGACGAGTTGATTGGTTAGCCCATCCACGTGCTCGTCGGCTGTAGCCTGTTCTTTGATTGCCTTGTTCCGCTTGTCTTCGACATTGTCAAATGCAGTTTTGGCAAGGGTATATTGTTGGGTGAGGGACTCGCGCAGGTCAGCAATTTGTGTCAGGTCCAACCTCACCACGTCTGTAAGCCGGTAGTATTTCAGCGAATCGATCTGAGCTTGCATCTGACCGTTCAGTCCGGCCAAATCAACTTTGGCCTGAGCCGCCTGCTCGGTTCGCCCGTTGAGCAGTTTACCCGCGTCGTCCAACTGTCCGTTCAATTCCCGAACGGCTCCCTGCGCTTCTCGAAGTTGTTTTTGATGGTCCCCTTCTTTCCGAATAGCGTCGGCAACAACATCGTCCTGATCGTTGGTAAATTCTGGCCAGATAAACGCGTCTTCGTGGGTCGCAAGCTGAAGCATAACATCACCCCGTTCACGAATGAGCCGTTTCTGATTGTCCACGGCACTTCTCAATTCTATTTCTAAGCCTTTTATCGTTACCCGCAGTTCGGTCATGTCACTGATGTGCTGCCTAACTTTCGCCAGCGAGCGATCACTGTTCACTACATCGGACTCTTCCGTGTTGACGGTGTGTTTGGCCGGGTGGTGTATCGACCCGCACAGCGGACAGGCAACGCCATCGGTCAAATTGTTGGCATATCGTAGCAATTCGGCTTTAAGAACTGTCTGCTGATGCCAAATTGCCCGCTCCTGCTCAGTCACTCTTAGCTGTTCGATGCTTCTCTCGATCTGTTCGGGCAACGTTTTCAGTGTTAACTCAGCCCATTCGGGCGGGAATCCCATCAGTGACTGATCCTTGCGCAGCTTAATGGCCTTTACCTTTTCGTCGTAGTCGTGAAGTTGTCGTTGCAGATCATCGGCCTGCTTTTTGAGTGGTTTGTGAATCACGAACCACCCCTGTATCTTATATAGACGCTCCAGATTCGATTCCTGCCCAAACTGATTGTCGATCAGTGCCTGATGCTTTTTCCACGATGCTTTCAACTGGTCAGCCAACTCTTTCTGCTCAACGATCAAGTTTTCGATTGCGGCTACGTTCTTCGTCAGCAAGGTTATCGAGTTTTGGGTCGTCCTGATCTCCTGAACGGTGTCCAACTCCTCAATTTGGTCGTTTATCTGTCCCCGACTCTCATAGACGATCCGTGCTGTATTATGTATCGTCTGTAAATGGGGCAGTCTTTCTGTTATTGCTTTGACTGTCCGACGCGCTTTCTCTTCCACGTCGAGTAATCCACGTTTCTCGGATTGTAATTTATCGAACTGGATTAAACTGCTTTGAAATAATAACCGACACTGTTGATAGAGGTCGACTTCCTGCTGAATTCGGAGGAATTCGGGTCTGTGTCTCAGCCAGTCGGTCAGTTCCTGCCGGGCCACAGTAAGCGTGTTGCGTTGCGTCTGTAAATAAATTAATCGAATCTCCTCCGGTTCCAGCAAGTCAATCCGGGCGACGGTTTGGTCCCGCTTCTCTGATAACGCATGGCAGTCGGACTCGGCCAGCTCGATAGTTTCGGGCGTCACGTTTTCCAGTGGAGATAGCAGCCCGCGCAGTTCGGCTAAGTCAGTGTCGTTAATTTTGCTCAGCTTACTCACTCGCCCGGCCAGATCATACTGATCCAGTTTAAACAACTGGTTCATCATCTTAGTCCGGTCGCCGGGCGTCAACTCCAAAAACTCCCGAAATTGATTCTGCGGGATGATAATCGTCCGCTTGAAATTATCGTAGTCTAAACCGATGATGTGCTTGGTGAGTATCGAAATGTCTTCTTTCTCATTCCCGATAGGAGACCAGTCATCATTCTGCCACACAAACGTTCGCCGGTCACCGGCATTGACTTCGTGATGTTTTTTCGGGTGACGTCTGGCTTCGTAGATAAACCTGTACAGTTGCTGGTCGGGTCCGGCCTGAAACTCGAAGTCTATTTTTAACTCCTTCGATTTCAGGTTCATCATGTTGTACTTCAGATTATCCTGACCGTTCAGTCGTTCTGTTTTGCCATACAGCGCAAAGCTAATGGCTTCCAGCAATGAGGTTTTACCACTGCCAACCTTACCAAAAATGCCAAATACCGCCGACCCGACCAACTGCCGAAAGTCAATTTCCTGTAGCCCTTGGTAAGAATAAAGTCCCTGGACAGATAGTTTTATGGGTATCATTCGGGTTCTGTTGCTAAAATTTCGTCGAATAACTGCCGCAGCCGTTCATTCGGCTCCTGACCTTTGTTCTTGTTTTTAAAGTAATTGGTAAAAAGGTTTTGCATACTCTGCGTCAAATCGATGGCCTGCGCCGATTTCGTCTCACCCGTACTGTTAACGTCCCGTACGTCCGGTACGATTGACACCAAGGAAGGGTGAGCCCGCTGAAGTTGACGGCGCTCCTCAGTGGTTAAGTAAACGGAAGTCTGCATCGTTATTTCGGGGTAGCATTCCGGGTTTTGTTGCAACCACTCCACTGCCTCATCGACCCGTGTAAATCGGGGACGCAACAGACGTCTGCCCGTTTTTAGCGGCACGGGCGTAACCGTCACGGCTTGCCCCGCTTCCGCATCGACCAGCACCACATACTTTTGTTGATCGGCCTCAGCAAAGCTGTAAGCGAGCGGGCTGCTGCTATACACAACGGGTCCTGATGCTCCGCCCAATTCCTGGTGGCGATGCAGATGCCCCAGGGCTGTGTACTGCACCTGCATTGGAATCATGTCTGTGTAAACCACTGACGCGCCACCAACCTGAAGAATACTTCGCTCATCGTCTGATTCTTCCGGCTGCATCCCGCCCCGTTTCATCACGAACAAGTGTGCAACCAACAAATTGATGCCTTCTTCGTCCATGTACTTATCAGCTAACGCAGCCCAATGCCGTTGTAAATGACCCCTTAACTCGTCTTCATGGTTTAGCAGGCCAAAGTGAGTCTTCATTCGGGACTCGTTAGCATAGGGAGTTAGTATGAGTCGCACCGGCTTCTCTTGAGCAGGTAACTGTAACTCAACGAAGCCCGGTGCCGACCTCAGAATCTTGATATCACAATCAAACGGTTTGAACTCAGATTGCGGGAAGCCCATCAATACGATGCTGCATTCACGCGCAAAGTGGTCCTGTGCTTCCAACCGGTTCGGGTTATCGTGGTTGCCCGCAATGGCTACGACCGCACGGCGTCCCCTATCCGATAGTTGCTTGAGTGTACTGTACAACAAATCTTCTGCCTTTGGATCAGGATTGAACGTGTCGAACAGATCGCCGGCAATTATTACCAGGTCTACCGACTGCTCTTGAGCTATCTGAACAATCTCGTCAAGAACGGCTACTTGTTCATCATGCCGATTGAAGTCCTGTAGTCGCTTGCCCAAATGCCAGTCTGCGGTGTGTAATAGTCTCATCGTGGTTGAGGCAACGGTGATAAATTGAATTCCAAGCTAACGTGCAACATAATTCGTAGAGCCTGTCTGGAATCCAAAAGTAAGTTCTTCTTCGCCAACGCTACACCACTAAATATAAAGAATCGATCCTTTGTAAGTACGCATTATTTGGTCACGTGAAAAAGTTTTGACTGTCCGGTCAGCTAAGTGGCCCGGCATCAGTCACTTACTACTATCATTCTTGGTTTTTATACTTTTGTCTGGGCTTGGGTCTTGACAAAGGCCGATGCCTGCCCTACCTTTGCAGTCCCAAATCAAAGAAACAAACGTGCTCAACCAC
>JAYTAC010000184.1:0-4667 GCA_043737755.1 Spirosoma sp. | reverse complement strand
AGATCAACTGAACCAACGCCCCCGAAAAACTTTAGGTTATCTAAGCCCGACTGAATTCGCTCAGAATGAGCTTTATGCACTGCAAATGTGAATGTGCGCAATCTCTTCGCCGATACGTTCACCAACGGAGGGTCCATTCGCGGCAGACGGGTGGCTCAGACTCCCTTTCTTCATTACGGCTCCTGCTTGGTGGAAATTCGCCAGTTATCGCTGACCCCCGCTGCGTACCGATACTTCCGGCTGGTCGAAAGCCAGAGCCAGAACTCTGGTGGTCTGGCCGACAGTCCCCCCGTAGCACCCATTGGTAACGTGCGGAACAGGGCCAATGAGCAGGAGCCTGTAGTGGGGTATTTTGCTGTTTCGTCCGTATCACGGGTGCGTTACTGGCTTAATCGAACAGCCACTAACTCAGGACCGGCTTTGGCTAAAACGTTGTTTGAAGCACTCAATGCCCGCTTGCCCGAAGAAGATGGCCGCGTCTTGGCTGTGTGCGCACCCGGCAATAGCCGAACGCCGGTCAGACCCAGCGGCTGGCGGGATTGACCGGCACTCTGTGTTGCTGTCAGAACTGCGCGGTGATGTTCTGGTAGCACGGCCTGCTTTTCTGAGAAGCTACTTATTGGTGACGGTGACCGCGTACGTTTTTTTGGTCCGGCCCGCTCCGTCTGTGCCAATTTTCTTTTCCGAGAGAACAACCCGCGCCGTGCCTGCCGTGACGCCCTTAATCAGGAAAACGGTTGGTCCGGTCGTGGAAGAGGGCGTCCCGCCGGGAGCGGTAACGTCGGTGGGTTGGCGGGATACGTCGACAACTTCCTGATTGTCGGACGTGGCCGTTAGCTGGTACGTGGTGTCGGGCCGGGCGGCAACCATGACCTCTTTTATATCGCCGACCATCAGCCGCATCGGTTGGCCTTTAGCTGATTCAGACCGGCTGGCGGTGCAGGCATTGAGCACGGTGAACAGCCAGCCGATGACGATAAAGCTGTGGAACAGATGCGCTCCCACTGCGTTAATGGGCATTGGCCGGGATGGATAACAGGCATGATTTTTCATAGCTTATTCAACTACACTACCCCGGTAACAGTTTTGACGTACATTCGCAGCCGGGGCTGATCACGCGGGAACAGTCCGGCGGCAGTAGCCCTCAATACGTGCCTATGAACCCGTGGAATCAGGTTCCCTACGCTGATTACGAACACCACATGAACCACGAGACAGCGGAGCAATCAGCGTTTCTGAGCGAGATTACGGGGGAGAAAGTGACGCAGCGGAACCCGCAGACGGTGGCGGTCTACGGAGCCTGCACGGGCAACGGGTTTGCTCATTTTGTGGACGCCCGAACCGTTTACGCCGTGGACGTGAACCCAGCGTATTTAGCCGTTTGCCACGACCGCTACGAACCCATCCTGAACGAACTGGTACTGATTCAGGCCGACGTCAACCACGATCCCATTGCCATTCCGCCCGACTCCATCGACCTGATTATCTGCCATTTGTTTCTGGAATATGTCGACCTGGATCGCGCCTTTGCCAGCATCCGGCAGTCACTCCGGCAAGGCGGTTTGCTGAATGTTGTGCTTCAACGCAGCAATGACCGCATCGGCGGACCGGCCGGCCGGGTCAGCAATACCGGCCGGTCCGCCGATGCGGTCATTGCGTTAAAACTTGCAGCGTCCATCGCTACGGAGGTATCTGACGAGACGCTGCTCGGTCATACCGCCCCGGATTTGCGCTTCGAGGGGCGTCAGACGTACCGCATGCCCAACGGCAAGAGCTTGGTTTCGTACGATTTTGTGAAGGGCGGAGATACCCGGTTTATCGATGAAGAAAGTGATGATTCTTACGGGTTTGAGTGGTAGCGGCAAATCGACGTTCGCCCGGCAGTTTTGCGCCCAAAACCCCAATTACCTGCGCGTCAACCGCGACGACCTGCGCCGGAGTCTGCTGCCCGTTTCGCTGCCCGAATACTGGCAAACCTGGCCCGACCGGGAGAAAAACCGCATCGAGAACGTGGTCAACGAATTGCAGCGAACGGCTATCCTGAACGGACTGACGCGGGGCTGGCACGTGCTCATCGACAACACGAACCTGAAACTGAGTTACCTCAACGAGTTCCGGAAATTGTTGAATGAGAATTTCGATGCCGTTGAAATCAGCTACCATCTCATCGACGTGCCGGTGGCTGAGTGCATTCAGCGCGACAAATATCGCGATGATTCGGTGGGGGAGGCCGTGATTCGGAAACAGGCCGAACAACTCGCCGTATTCAAAAAGAACTTTAAATTCCGTCCCGAAGTCCTGACCCGCAACGCCGTTTTTCAGCGCGAACAGGACCCCCGGAGCGCCGGACCGTCCCTGCCGCGCTGCATCTTAGTCGACATCGACGGGACCGTGGCCGACAAGGGTGATCGCTCACCCTTTGAGTGGCATAAAGTGGGTCTGGATACCCCGAAATGGCCCGTTATCAACTTAGTGAAGGCCATGCGGTCGTCGGGTTACGTCATCGTGTTCTTCTCGGGCCGCGACGCCGTCTGCCGCCCTGAAACCACTAACTGGCTAAGCAAACACCTCGGCTGGCCCGCCACCGACTACGAACTGTTTATGCGCCCCGAGCAGGACAACCGCAAAGACTCCATCGTTAAAGCCGAACTGTTCGGGCAGCACATCGCGGGCCGCTACTACGTCGAGTTCGTGGTGGACGACCGGCAGCAGGTAGTCGATATGTGGCGGAGAACGCTCGGCCTGACGTGTGTGCAGGTCGATTACGGGGATTTTTGAGAGCCAAACCGCGAACAGTGCTGTAGGATAGGTTCTGACTCCGCTCGACCGGCATATTGACCTTTATTGATTCATCCGTGTACCCCAATGTCCGTAACACATGGCCGATGAGTCTCATAATGCGACAGGGCTTTGTTATAAAACCGCCCGAGCCTTCATGAACTGGAGCAGCGACGAAAGCAGGTTGGCAAACAAGATGGTATTGACTTCGGCCAGCACCAGAGGCAGTTGGACCCGCGATATGGCTGTGGATTGGGTAGAGACTGTGGCTTGACAAAGCAGGGCAAAGTGACGAACCATGTAGCGATGCAGTCGGGAGAGCGAGCCATCTCGTCAACAGCATAGGGCACAGGTCAAGCCGGTCAATATTAGAGCAATAGAGTGTTTTTTTGCTTCGACTATCGCGGTTGTCGAGTGCTGGCGTTTGGTGAAGAAGTTAGTAGAAAGCCGTAGTTTTAGCCGTGCCGGGAACAGTGGTCATTGTTTTGTGGTCTAAGCAACCACAAAAGCAGGGCTAACCGCACCTTGCCAGTTTCATAGGAAAGCCCTGCTATTAAGTCGCCACAGGTATTCTTGCATCGTTTAGATTCCCGTCAACTTAGCTGACTGCGTTGAAATTTTCTGTTGCTTCACTACTCCTTTTCAAAACCTTCCTCTTTTATGCAATCAATTGAATTAGTGGTTTTCGACATGGCCGGCACTACCGTAACCGATCACCACGAAGTGGAGCGGTGCTTTGCCGAAGCAGCCGCCCAAACGGGTCTGTCAGTCACCGGCGAGCGAATTCTGGCTATGCAGGGTTTGGCCAAACGATACGTGTTCGAGACGCTTTGGAAAGAGCAGTTGGGCGACGGGCACCCCCACGTGCAGCCGCAGGCAGACGGTTCCTACGCGGCTTTCAAACGCATTCTCGAACACCATTACCTCACCAACGGTGCCACGCCCACCGAGGGCTGTCTCGACGCGTTTGCTTACCTGCGCGGACGGGGCATTGCCATTGCCCTGACAACGGGATTCTACCGCGTTGTGACCGACATTATCCTGGATAAACTTGGTTGGCTGAGTGGTCTCAACGGGCAGCGCACTGGCGGGCCAACCAGCGTCATTCAGGCGTCCATCGCCAGCGACGAGGTGGAGCGCGGGCGGCCATACCCGCTGATGATCGAGCGGGCCATGACGCTGCTCAACGTCAGCAACCCGAAGGCCGTCGTCAACGTTGGCGACACCCCCTCCGATTTGCTGTCGGGCCGGGCAGCCGGGGTTGCGCTGAACCTCGGCGTCACCAACGGCACCCACGCGGCCGACCAGCTCGACGCCTACCCGCACGATTACCTGCTGGGATCACTGGCGGAGTTACCTTCAGTAATCAGTGGACATTAATCAGTGACCAGTTATCAACGGCTGATGTGGGCAGCACTAATTACCTGAGTGAAATCCTGGTTACTGATAACTGGTTACTGATAACTGGTCACTGATTACTGAACTATGTACGACCTCATTATCATCGGAGCGGGTGCGCTCGGCACGTTTCATGCCTACCATGCCGCCAAAGCCGGGCAGCGGGTGCTGCTGCTCGAAAAAGACCGTTATCCCGTGGGCGCAACGGTGCGCAACTTCGGGCAGGTGGTGCCGTCGGGATTAGCCGGGCGGTGGTTCGAGTATGGTCGGCGGAGTTTGGACATTTACCGGGCCATTCAGCGGGAAACGGACTTGACCGTTCGGCAAAACGGCACGATCTACGTCGCGTCCGACGCCGACGAATGGACATTGGCCAACGAACTCCACGACCGCTGCGTCCGCGTGGGTTACCCCAGCCAATTGCTCAGCCGGGCGCAGTGTCTGGCGAAGTACCCGGCTCTGCAACCCGACTATGTGGTGGGCGGGCTGTT
>JAYTAC010000183.1:0-4669 GCA_043737755.1 Spirosoma sp. | reverse complement strand
AACCCACCATTGGGGGCGGTATGCGCACCGCCGGACTGACGCTGCCCGGCTTCCGGCACGACATTGGTTCGGCCATCCACCCGCTGGGGGCCGGATCGCCGTTTTTCAATACGCTGCCCCTGCGCGACCACGGCCTGGAGTACATCTATCCCCCCGTGGCCGCAGCCCACCCCTTCGATAATGGTACGGCGGCACTACTTTATGAATCTATTTCGGCTACCGCCCAAACGCTCGGCCCCGACGCGGAGGCCTACGAGCGGCTGATGCCCGGCTTCGTCGCCGACTGGCCCATCATTGCCGATACGTTTCTCGGCCCGCTGCGCCCCACGCTGAACCTGCTCCGGTTGGCGAAGTTCGGGGCGTATGGACTGCTGCCCGCCCAGGCGTTTGCCAACTGGCAGTTTTCGGGTGAGCAGGCCCGTGGCTTGTTTGCGGGTATGGCTGCCCACTCGCTGCTGCCGCTGGATTGGCCCGGCACGTCGGCCATTGGCTTGGTGCTCACTATTTTGGGTCACGCTAAAGGCTGGCCGCTGCCACGGGGCGGGTCGCGGCAGATCGCCAATGCGCTGGGGTCGTATTTCACGTCCATTGGCGGGCGCATCCAAACCAACACGGAAATCACGTCGCTGGCTCAGTTGCCGTCGGCGCGGGCGGTGCTGTTCGACGTGACGCCCCGGCAACTGCTCAAAATTGCCGGTCACCGGTTTTCGGCCTTGTATCGCTGGCAGTTGGAGCGGTATCGGTACGGGGCGGGCGTGTTCAAAGTAGACTACGCCTTGGATGGTCCCATTCCGTTCACGGCTCCGGGATGCGAACAGGCTGGTACGGTTCACCTCGGCAACACGATGGAAGAGATTGCCGTGGGCGAGAAAGCCATCAACCGGGGGCAGCACCCCGACCGGCCGTTTGTGCTGCTGGCCCAGCAAAGCCTGTTCGACGACACCCGCGCCCCGGCCGGAAAACACACTGCCTGGGCCTACTGCCACGTACCGAACGGCTCCGCCAAAGATATGACGGCGGCTATCGAGGGGCAGATCGAACGGTTTGCGCCCGGTTTCCGCGACCGGATTCTGGCGAAGCACGTGATGAACACGGCTGATCTGGAAACGTTTAGTGCCAATTACGTCGGGGGCGACATCAACGGGGGACGGCAGGACCTGAGCCAGATTTTTACCCGCCCGGCCCTGCGGTGGTCGCCCTACAAAACGTCGGCCAAAGGCCTGTACATCTGCTCGTCCTCCACGCCCCCCGGCGGTGGCGTTCACGGTATGTGCGGCTATCATGCCGCTCAGCAGGCTCTCCGCGATGTTTTTTCTGATCGCGTCAATCGCTAAACCGTCACCGGACCCGGTCTGGACTGACTAATTCAGGGCGAATGGGGTCCGTAACAGTCATCGGCACCCGCAGCCGCATGAGCGTACCCCCTTCCTCGGGCGAATACAGATGCACGGTAGCACCCATCGCCTTAGTCCGCTCGTTCAGGTTTTTCAGCCCCATACCCAACGGCACTTGCTCCGCCGAAAAGCCCTGTCCATCATCGCTGACCAATAATTCGAGGAGGTGGTCGCGGTGTTGCAGGTGAATCCGGGCGGTGGTGGCTCCGGCGTGTTTAAGCGTGTTGTGGCACAGTTCCAGACAAACGGCGTAGAGATTAAACGCGGTCTGCTTGTCGATGGGCGGCAGATCGTCGTCGGCCCGCAACTCAAACCGGACGCTGCCCGACAGGTTTAGTTTGCCCACCAAAGCGCGTAATGTCGGCACCAGACCACTTTCCTGAAGCTGGTCGGGCAGCAGGTTGTGCGCCAACTGGCGAAGCTGCTTCCCGGCTTCGGACACCATGCCGGTAAGCTGCTCGTAGATGTGTTGTTCCTGGGGGTGCAGGCCGCTGGGGTTCAGGCTGTAGAGTGTCAGCTTAACGGCCGCTAAGGTGCCGCCCAGAGTGTCGTGCAATTCCGACGCCACCCGCCTGCGTTCGAGGGTCTGGCCCCGCAACTGGGCCTCCTGCGACTCCTGAATGGCCTGGTGGAGTTCGCGGACGCGGTTGGCGGCTTCAATTTCGAGGGCTTGTTTTTTCAGGGCCAGCTCGATTTTGTCGCGGTTGGACTGCCGGAAACGCTGGGTCAGGGCGAAGTTGTAAAAAATCAACTCGACCACGGCTCCCCAACCGATCCATACGACGGGGTCGGTCCAGACGTGCCCGAAATTGGTCAACTCAAATAGGTCGAGCAGCACCCGCGTTATTGCACCCGTCAGCACGCCCCCCAGCGCAATCAGAAACAGCGTCCGGTGGGGTATGGACCGTCGGACGACGGTGCCGAAGATGACGGCTATCACCAGCAGATTCGCGTAGGGAACGCCCCTGGCAAACCCGCTCAGGGCAGGTTCGGCGTCCTGAATACCGGCTAAAAAACTACCGGCGGCTGCCACCACTAACCCACCCGCCACCCAGCCCGCCATTTGGTGAAGCCACAGATTTGTCCGGCGGAGTTTTAGAAACGTACCGTAAAAAAGCAGGTAGGCAACCGGCAGCAGATACTGCACCGGAATGAACAGCGCGGCCCCCACCGGATTCAGCAGCCCAAGGTCGAACGCCAGATTAGCGGCCAACAGCAGCAGCAGCAGGGACAAACCCAACTGAAGCAGAAAATACGCATTGATGGTGTTGCGCGAGTAGAAAAAGTGCAGCGACGCCACCACGAGCATGTACAGCCACAAACCGGCCAGTGCCCCGTATATCCCGAAATGAAGGTGCCGGGTCAGAACGTACTCCATCTCATCGTGCGTTTCTCGGTCGTGAATTGATTATGAGTCGTAAATGGTCAATTATCCGGTAACGCTGAGATGTGTAAAACTACGCATTTGCTTGATTACTACTGTGCTGACAGTAAGTGTCATACGAAAAAAATCGGACCGGGATTTCGGAATGAGCGCAGGCCGTTGACAGCAGCCGTCTCACCCCGAACGCCCGGCCCGGTTCTCACAAATAATACGGTTTCTGCCTACACCATCGGCCCGACGCGCTCCAGCAGGGCTTTTGTTTTGCGGACGCCTTCGTACTCTTCGGTCGTTTCGCCTTCGTATTCGATGCCTGCGATGCCCCGGAAGCCACTGTCTTTCACGATTTTCATCATTTTCACGTAGTCGATGAGCGTGTCGTTGCCCTCGGCGTCGAAATCGAACGTTTTGGCCGACACGCCTTTGGCAAACGGCATCAACTCGCTCGTGCCTTTGTAGCGGTCGTATTCTTCGGCGCAGCCACCACCTCCGCCATCGGCCTGCCTGACGCAGAAATTGCCGAAATCGGGCAGGGTGCCCACATTTTTCATGTTCACCCGCTTCATCACCTCCGACAGCCACTGCCCGTTGGACGAGTAGCCGCCGTGGTTTTCGACGATGACGTTGATGGTCATCGTTTTGGCGAACTCACCCAGTCTGCTCAGGCCTTCGACGGCTGCTTTCTGCACTTCGTCGGCGGTGCCCTGCCCGGCTGCGTTGACGCGGATGGTTTTGCAACCCAGATACTTAGCGCATTCGACCCAGCGGTGGTGATTTTCAACGGCTTTCGTGCGCTCAGCCGCGTCGGACGCGCCGAGGTTGCCTTCCCCGTCGATCATGATGAGGTGGTTGGTGATGCCATTGTCTTTGCAGCGCGTCAGCAGGTCGTTGAGGTAGGTTTTGTCCTGCGCTTTGTCCTTGAAAAACTGGTTCACGTACTCGACAATGCTGATACCGAACTCCTTGCGGGCGATACCCGGAAAGTCGAGGTTCGTGATTTTTTTGGCGAACAGGGCTTTGTGCAGCGACCACTCGGCTAAGGAGATATCGAAAAACATGGTTTTGGTGGATAAATTGGCGAAGGCAGCGGGCATCAGCGCGAGGCCGGCAGCGGCTCCGGCGGCCTGTTTAATGAACGAACGGCGATTGGTTGCCATAGTGAGTTTGTGGTTTGTAGTTCGTAGTTTCCGAGTCGGAATGCTAAACTACAAATTCCGACTTGAAAACTACGAACTACAAATCCCGGCGGGGAACCGCACAAACTACCATTGATTACGCCCGACACCATCCGTGAGGCCCACGACCGCATCCGGCCCTACATCCACCGCACCGCCGTGCTGACTAACCGGACCATCAACGACCGCGCCGGGGCCGATCTGTATTTCAAGTGCGAGAACTTCCAGAAAATCGGGGCTTTCAAAGCGCGGGGTGGTCTGAACGCCGTGTTGCAGGTAGCCGCCAACCGGGAGGGAACGGCGATCACGACCCATTCGTCGGGTAACCACGCGCAGGCCATAGCCTTTGCCGCCCGGCAGGTGGGACTGCCCGCCTACATTGTGATGCCGCGCACCGCTCCGCAGGTCAAGAAAGACGCCGTTCGGGGCTACGGGGCCGAAGTCATCGAGTGCGAACCCACGCTCGAGGCCCGCGAAGTCGGGGTGCGGGACGTGATCGCACGAACGGGTGCGGTGCTCGTTCACCCGTTCGACGACGACCGTGTCATTGCTGGACAGGCCACAGCCGCCAAAGAACTCATCGAAGACTACGGCTTGGGAGATACTGCACCGTTCGACGTGATGCTGGCTCCGGTGGGTGGGGGCGGGCTGTTGAGCGGAACGGCGCTGGCCACGCATTATCTGTCGCCCGCGACCCGCGTCATTGCCGGTGAGCCGGA
>JAYTAC010000182.1:0-4675 GCA_043737755.1 Spirosoma sp. | reverse complement strand
ACATCATTAAAGAGACCGCAATTAAGGTCCGGCTGAAAGAAACTGAGTATAAAATAGTTAAGGAAAGCTCGAACGCGCTTAAAACGGCCGTCAGCATCTTCAAAGGCGACCCCGACAAACGATTCTATTTCGATCAGTCGATGGAATACATCCAGGACGACATGAGCAATAAACTCGGCGAGATGAAGCGGGCCATGGACCTGTCGATGGACTTCATCAACGGCGTCGACATTCAGAACGGCATCCTCTCCGACAAAGGCGAGGCCCTGCTGGAGGCTTACAATAAAGGGGAATTTAAAATGGTCCAACCTGATGCGCCGACGGCCAACCCCATCACCGCACCCATACCGGGTCAACTGAATCCGCCGAAAGACGCCGGGTATCGAAATTTGCTTGATTAGACCCGTTTGTCGTTTGTGAATAACCTGGACGGCCACCTCCGGGCGAGAGAACCACTTAAACCCAACGCCCGGACGTGGCCGTCCAGGTTACGCTATCCTATGCAACGTCTAACCGTAGCCGGTCGGCTGCTCATCACGGCCCTCGTCCTGGCCGCTGCTTTCTTCGCATTTCGCTACTTCGGTGGCAACGACGCCCTTCGCAAACTCTCACCCGGCGACCGGGAAACCGCCGAGTCACAAACGATGCCCCGCGCCGACGACGCAACCTCGTCGCCAACGGCTCAGGAATCGAGCGCGTCGGATAACGGCGGATCATCAGCCGGTTCAACAGACAACGCCACCGGCGACACGCCCCAGAGTACATTCGCCTACACGCCCCCCGCGCCCCAAAACGGCAAACTGAAGGGCGTGGTCGAGTTGGGAGCCAGTGGCTTTAATTCATTCATCATTAAGGTCGATGAGCAAAAGCGGTGGAAACTCGAAAAAGCCGAGTTCGGTAACAGTCTCGTCATGGAAAATATGGCGTCGGACGACGACATTCGGTCGGGCCTGAAGAGCTACATCGGCAAGATGCTCGACTTCGGCGTGGGCGGGCGCGACATTCACTTCGTGGTAAGCTCGGGAGCAACCAAAGCCGAAGGAACCCAGAAAATTACTAAAGCACTGAAATCACTGAACTACGTGGTGAACACCGTGACGCCGGAGCAGGAAGGGTCGCTGGCCCTGCGGTCGGTGCTGCCCGCCGACTATTTCGATAACTCGTTCGTAGTGGATATCGGCTCGGGCAACACTAAAATCTCGTGGAAAGACAACGGTGTCACGAAAGCACTGGAAACATACGGCTCTAAGTATTTTCAGAACAACACCGGCGACGAAACCGTGACGACCGATGTGAAAGCCAAAGTCAAACAGATACCCACCGGTAACCGCAAAACCTGCTTCATCATCGGCGGGGTGCCATTTGAACTGGCTAAAGCTGTCAGAAACGGTAAAGAACGGTATACAGTGTTGAATGCGCCGTCGGCCTACAAACTCGAAAACGCCAAGTCGAAAGCGGGCCTGACGATTTACAAAGCTATTGCCGACGCCACCGACACCGGGCAGTTTGTGTTCGACTGGGACGCCAATTTCACGATTGGATACCTGTTGACACTTAAATAAGTAAATACGTTAGTGAATTTGTCAGATGATGAGTAACCTTTGCGGCTGTAACTAACTCAGTTGTCAACTACCTGATTAATTCACTAACCCACCTGACCCAATGACTCTCCTTGATGTTTTCAATGCTGTTTCGGGCCAACCCGTTCTTTTTCTTGTATTCCTGATCGCGCTGCCGATTGGGGCGTTTCTGGTAAACAAATGGTCGGGCACGACCGCAGACGGCATCTACGCGTGGCGTTACGTATATACCAGTCTAATTTACATTGCCTGCATCCTGGGCGTTTTTAACGCCACCCTGGACATTTACTTACTTGTGTTTGAGGGTCAAAGCCTGTTCGCCGTGGACCTGCCGCTACAGGTTTTTCCTATCCTGACATCAGTGACAACACTGATGGTTATTCAAAGTAAAATACCGTTTCAGTACATACCCGGCTTTGGCAGGCTACCTGACTTTGTGACGATCATTGCGATTCTCATCAGTGCCCTATGGTTCATTGATCGGGCCAGCATCTACCCTGTTTCCTACGTGCCGTTCCTCTATATTATTCTGGGCTTCGGTATCATACTGTTCGTTGTCTGCTACGTCTGGAGCCGACTGTTCAAACTAATCAGTAGCTTAGTCAATGGATACTAAACAGCGTTCAATACCCGGCGAACAGCACCACGCTACTCATTCTGGCTCTGTAGCCGCTGCGTCAGCATTGACACTGTTCGCCGGGTAATTTCGGCTTCGTCGGCCACAAAAACCTGCCACTCATCGGGTGTGAACTGCCCGAGCACCATGCCCACAAGCGTCAGGCGAAGGCGCGTGTCGTCCCGGACGGCCCGCTCGAGGTAGGCTGACTTATCGGTTTTGGTCAGCCGATCGAACGGGGTTTTGCGTTTGGGCCAGTGATGCTGCCACAGCGTCTGAATGCTGCCGTCCAACAATTTCAAAATAGGCCGGATTGTCTGGTTCTGAAATTGTTCGGCCGGGCTGACTGCCGTGGGTTCAGTTGCTACAAGGGGCCGGACAGGGGCGGTGCGTTCGTTGATATCCATGAATGAGGAGACAACAAAACGCCCCGAATGGTGCCCGGCCAGCCCCAGCCGATTCAGTCCGGTGGGGTATAAGAAATTTCTAAATCATGCTCACTTCACGCAGTTTTGCCCCCGTGCTGATGGCCGTGGCTCTCGCCGGTTGTCGGCCCGGCAGCGTTGACCCGGCAGCGCCCGGCTACGACTATTTTCCGCTCGAAACCGGCCGTTACGTGATCTACGACGTCAATGAACATCGGTATTCGCTGGGCGGGGTCTTGGTGCAGCGCACGTATCAACTGAAAGAGATTGTGGGCGCGGCCTACGCCGACGTGACGGGACAGCGGGCCTATCGACTGCTGCGCTACCGTCGCCCGGCGGAAAGTCAGCCGTGGCAGGCCGACTCGATCTGGTCGGCCCGCCTGATTAGTGATGAGGGTATCCGTACCGAAAATGGGCTGGACATTGTTAAGCTCCGGTTCCCCGTCAGCGACCGGCTCCGCTGGGACGGTAACCGGCACAACACGGCTGGCGAAGACGGCTACGAACTGCGCAATAGCGGCCAGCCTTACCACGTTTCGGATAAAGAGTTTTCTGAAACGGTGACGGTAGCGGCCCGGCAGGATTCGACCCTAATTGCGCAGGACAAGCGCATCGAGGTCTACGCCCGGCGGGTGGGGTTGATTTATAAAGAACGGGTTCAGTTGCAATTTTGCTCATCGACGCCAGCCTGCATCGGCACCTACCAGATTGATTATGGCATTCGACAAATTTACCGCCTTCGTTCGTTCGGCACCGAGTAAAACGGCGTGGCTCACCGGGCTGTTGCTGCTTAGTCAACTGTCCGGTTTTGGTCAGACAACGCGCAAGTATTTGGTGCTGCTGCGCGACAAAACCGGTACGCCCTACAGCGCCGACCGCCCCGACCAGTTTTTATCACAACGGGCTGTTCTGCGCCGTCAGAAACAAGCCATCCCCGTGCTGGAGCGCGACCTGCCCGTTAACCCGGCCTACGTGACGCAACTCCGGCAGGCAGGGGCAAAAATCTGGTTCACCTCGCGCTGGCTCAATGCGGTGCTGATCGACGCCACCGACGCCACCCTGGCCAGCGTTCGGCAACTGCCCGTTGTGAAGGGGCTTGAGTTCGGACGATCCTTGGCCAACGCCCGCTTAGACGCTACTGCTCCACTTACTTCGGCAGGTATGGACAAACGGGCGGGGAAATTCGGCGACGTTCAACCCCTCAGCTACGGAACCTCCCAGGAGCAGGTCAGGCAGCTTGGCGTCGACAATATGCACCAGCAGGGCTACCGGGGCGAAAGCATCCTGATTGGTGTGCTGGACTCGGGCTTCCTGAACGCCAACAAGGTGGGTTTTCTGAAGCCGCTGTTCGACGAAGGCCGGGTGCTGGCGACGTATGACTTCGTCCGAAAAGAAACCGCCGTTTACGAAGACGATTCGCACGGGCTGTCGTGTTTGTCGGCCATTGCCGCCACCGCCGATAATCGACTGTACGGCACGGCGTTCAGGGCGAATTTTGTGCTGCTCCGCACCGAGGACGCGGGCAGCGAAAGCCGCGTGGAAGAAGCCAATTGGCTGTTTGGGGCCGAATACGCCGACAGTGCCGGGGTCGACGTCATCAGTTCATCGCTGGGCTACACGCAGTTCGACGACGCATCGACCAATTACACCTACGCCAGCATGGATGGTAAAACGGCCCTCTCGACCCGCGCGGCTCAGATTGCGGCCGAAACGGGCATGGTCGTCGTGGTGGCGGCCGGCAACGAAGGCGGCAGTGCGTGGCGGTATATCTCGGCCCCGTCCGATGCCGCAGCCGTGCTGGCAATCGGGGCCGTTGACCAGGCCGGACGGCGGGCCGGGTTCAGTTCGGTTGGCCCCTCGGCCGACGGGCGGGTGAAGCCTGACGTAGTGGCTCGCGGCCTGGGCACCGTCATTGGCAGTCCGGGCGGGCAGATCGTGACGGGCAACGGCACCTCGTTTGCTGCGCCGTTGGTGGCGGGGTTAGTGGCTGGATTTTGGCAGGCCCACCCCCGGCTGACGGCCGCTCAGGTCACCAATGCGTTCCGGCAGTCGGG
>JAYTAC010000181.1:0-4680 GCA_043737755.1 Spirosoma sp. | reverse complement strand
AAGAATTTGAGGTTTGCCGTAGGTTTCACGTTCATGGCCATCAGCGCATCGTAGGCGGCTAAAATCGTGAACACCCCGGCCTTATCGTCGGAGGTGCTACGGCCGTAGATGCGCCAGTTGGGGTCGATGGCCCCGGTTTCCGGCAGGGTAATAGCCCGCCCGCCCGCATCCAGGGCGTTGCTGTAGAGCACGGGTTCGAATGGCTTCAGGCCCTCCGCCCACTGGTTGGGGTTGACGGGCTGACCATCGTAATGCGCGTAGAAGACAACGGTTTTCGTAGCTCCCGGCACCCGTACTTCGCCGTAGATAGCCGGGGGGACGCCCGTTGTCCGACCGGCTAACCGCTGGGGTTCAATGCCGCGCCGTTTCAGCATGTCGGCCACGTAATCTGCCGTTTTCAGGATGCCCGCCGTGTCATAAACAACGTTCGGCAGGGCCAGCAGTCCCATGAATTCGGTGAGCAGTTTCCGCTCGTTCTGCTGGCGGTAAACGCGGGTTTTCAGGGTGAGATCGCTCTGGGCGTAGGTGGTGCCTGCGAGGAGCAAGGCAAGCAAAAAAAGGGTAATCGTCTTCATGTTGGGAGGGGTGACAAATTTATTTCAGACAGATTATTTTAGACAGGATTACGGCCAAGCCGCCAGAGCGGATTGACAGGATTTTTAAGAGAACGCTGCGAAAATCCTGTCAATCCGCTCCGGCGGCCTGGCTGTAATCCTGTCTAAACATACTACCGACTGTCCGTTTTCCGTGGTGCCATATCGCCAAAAGGCCGTAGGTTGGTACCGGTATCCCCCTAAACTACACTAAACCATGCTGCTTTTGTCCATTCTGTCCGTTCTGGCGCTCATCGTCGCGTTCCTCTCCATCGTTATTGTCCAGCAGGGAACAGTGGCCGTGGTAACCATTTTCGGGAAATACAGCCGCGTGATGACGCCGGGTCTGAACTTTAAGATTCCGTTTATCGAGTTCATCTACCGTCGTATCTCGATCCAAAACCGGTCGGTCGAACTGGCGTTCCAGGCCATCACGGCCGATCAGGCCAACGTCAACTTCAAAGCGATGCTGGTGTATTCGGTGCTGAATCAGGACGAGGAAACGATCAAAAACGTGGCCTTCAAATTCATCGACGAAGCTTCGTTTATGCAGGCCCTCATTCGCACCATCGAAGGCTCGATCCGTAGTTTTGTGGCCACCAAACGACAGTCCGAAATTCTGGCCCTCCGCTCCGAAATCATCGAACACGTTAAAAATCAAATCGACACGCTGCTCGAAACGTGGGGCTACCACCTCACCGACCTGCAACTGAACGACATCGCCTTCGACGAAGTCATCATGCGCTCGATGGCACAGGTAGTGGCTTCCTCGAACCTGAAAGCAGCAGC
The DNA here is from genome assembly GCA_043737755.1 of Spirosoma sp. Taxonomy (GTDB): domain Bacteria; phylum Bacteroidota; class Bacteroidia; order Cytophagales; family Spirosomataceae; genus Spirosoma. The sequence continues at coordinate 3,298 of JAYTAC010000181.1, read as the reverse complement.
CGAAAACGAAGGACAGGCCCTGCTCATCACGAAAACCAAAGCCGCCGAAGCCGACGGCAACGCCATCAAAATCTCCGCCGAAGCCGAAAAAACGGCCGCTCAGTTGCGCGGTCAAGGCGTGGCCCTGTTCCGGGAGGAGGTGGCGCGGGGCATGGCCGAATCCGCCAAAGTAATGAACGAAGCCGACCTCGACGCGTCGCTGATCCTGTTCTCGATCTGGACCGAAGCCATCAAGCACTTCGCCGAGACGAGCAAAGGCAACGTCATCTTTTTGGACGGCTCGACCGACGGCATGGAGAAAACCATGAAGCAACTGTTGGCCATCGAAAAGCTGAACAATGTTCCCGAAGTGGCCTCCATTGCACTCCCCGCCCCCACCCCGCGCTAACATTGTCCGTCGTTTATGAGTTGGTAGTGGTAAATCGGTCCACCATAATCACCCGAACCCAGCGATGACGAACCTGCTTTTCCCCACGGATTTTTCTTCCGACAATTCCAATGCCCTGAGTTGGGCGCGGCTGTTTGCCCGCAAAACCGGCGCGACCATCACCCTGCTGCACGTGTTTCAGCCCATGATTCCCGATTCGACCCTGCCCACCATCGGCGATCCGGGCCTGGGCATCACAGCCTCGCAGGAAATTGAGACCATCAGCCGAAAGCGGCTCACCGCACTGATGGCCGAATTGCAGGAGCAGGGGCTCTCGGTGCAGGCTGACTGGCGCATTGGCACGGCCGACGACGAGATTCTGGATGTGGCCCGCACCATGCCTGCCGACCTGATTGTGATGGGCCGCACAAACCTGAGTTCGTTTTTCGACCGGTTAGCAGGCAGTGCCGTCACCGACGTGGCCAACGAAGCGGCCTGTCCGGTGCTGATCGTACCATCCCACGCCGACGGGGATAATTCTGTTATCGGTCCGGTGCAGGTGCGGACCATTGCCTACGCTATGCAGCCCCGCACTACGCAAAGCGACGTATCGGCCCAGACCGACTCGCTGATTGACGCCTTTGACGCCCATCTGACGGTGCTCACCGACGACAAATTAGACAACGTGGCGGCCGATCTGATTGTGATGCAACTATATCCGCAATCGGGCTTTTTAGACAACCTGCTTCATCCAAACCGGACTACGGCTCTGATCGAAAAATCGGACGTACCAGTGCTGGTCTATCACACGCCAAAGTGAACAATGGCACCGCATCGGCGTCATCCGTCGGTCCGCCGATGCGGTGCCATTGTTCTGAAATGATAACAAACAGACAACAGGCAATCCGGGTAGGGTGACCTGTTGTTTTAGCTTGTAACAAAACATAAATCCCCCGGCTGTTATGAAAACGATCCTCTTTTCAACCGACTTTACCAGTTCTACCACGGACGCCCTGAACTGGGCACGACTGTTCGCCCGTCACTACCGCGCCACGTTAGTGCTGGTTCACGTGCAGCCAATGGCCATTGCCGTCACGGCTGGTGATCTCAGCATGGGTGCGGGGGCATTTGTGGATAGTCCGTCCATCAGCCCCGATCAATTAACAGCGTTGGCCGACCAACTCCGGGCAGAAGGCATCACCTGCCAAACCGATCTGCGCCGGGGTGCCGTGAACGATGCCATTTTGCTGGCGGCTCAGGAGCACAACGCCGACTTGATTATCACCGGTCGCAGCCACCTCAACAACGTCTTCGAGCGGATGGTCGGCACATCTGCTACGGGTGTGGCGCGGGGAGCCAACTGCCCGGTGCTGGTCGTACCGGCGGGCGACGACTCCGAAAGTGCTTCGCAACAAGTTCAGCTACATACGATTGTGTTCACGACCCCGCTGGAATTCGATCAGCAGCAGGCGTTTGGTCAGGTGGTGGAGATGGCCCGCGCGTTCGGGGCGATGCTGCGGGTGCTGCACGTGCGGGCCGAGAACCAACCCAACATCAACGACGACGCGACGATGCTCAACCAGTTGCAGGCCGTTTATGGCCCCGAACCGCTGCCGGTCGATACGGTCGATTCCCGCACGGTAAGCGGTGGCATCGAAACGTACCTGAGCACCCACCCCGCCGACTTACTGGTGATGACTACCCGTGAGCGGGATTTTCTGTCGGGGTTGCTCAACCCCAGCCTGACGGGCCGGATGGTGGTGCTGGCCGATCGGCCGGTGTTAGTCTTCCGGGCCGAAGCCAGCCTTTAAGAATCTGTGTGTACGTGTTTGAGTACATTTTGGTTACCCTGACGGCCGAACACGAACTTACACACATACACCCAACTACAACTTCACCTGCAACGTCAGGTAAAGACCGCGCCCGTCGGAGGGCAGAATTCCCGGTCCGGGATAGCCCGTTGCCCGGCGGGTGAAATAGGCGCGATTGTCCACGTTATTCACCGTTCCTTCGACGCGAAACTTACCCAACTGATACGAGACACTGGCGTCCATAATGGCGTAGGCCGGAATCAGGCCGATTACCGCCGAAACGCCCCCTTCCCGCGCATTGGTGGCGTCGGTGAACTGGTCGGACAGGTAGGTGTACTGAAACGATGCTTTCAGGTTTTTGTACCCCAGCCGAACGCCACTTTTCAGGTTTACGCCGGGCACAAACTCCACCTGCTTACCTGCCACGCCGGGGAGTTCGCTGGCCTTGTACGTCGACCGAATCAGGGCCACGTTCGCGAACAAAACCCCGCTCAGATTCGTATTTTTCGGGTTGGCCATGCGCAGGAAATCACCCTCAGCGTAGGACTCCAGACCCACAATCACCGCCCGGCCGATGTTACCCCGCCGACGCAGCACCCGGTCGTTGGCATCGAAGAACTGGACCTCACCGATGCGGTTGCTGTAGTTGAGGTAGAACCCACTTACGTCGAAACTGTACAGCGTCGTTTGCACACTCCGCACCCCCAGATCAATCGAGTAGCCCCGCTCGTCGCGCAGGTTCGGGTCGATCACCGACGACGGGTTGGCAATGCGTATATCGCTGAACGTGATGGAGCGGTAGTTCTGTGAGATATTGCCGTAGATATCCAGCTTTGCTGCTGGCTTATAGCTGATCCCCAGCCCGCCCAGCACAAACTGACGGCCCCGGTTGCGCACTTCAGTGGTGCGGTTAGCGTCGATGATGTTGCCCGCCAAATCGCGAGTGAGCGTACCGTAGAATCCGTCGGCGGTGGTGTAAATGGACTCGTAACGGACGCCGGGCGTAATGGACAGCTTGTCGCCGAGGTACACGATATTTTCGGCAAACAGCGACGCGTTCCGGTTTGGAAACCGGTAGTCGGACGAGATGGCCTGCTGGTTGTCGATGAAGGTAAAATTG
>JAYTAC010000180.1:0-4684 GCA_043737755.1 Spirosoma sp. | reverse complement strand
AGAGCATCAAGCGGGGGTTGTTCAATGCCATGCTCGGCAACCGGATTCAGGAACTGACGCAGCAGGCCAATCCGCCGTTCCTGGGCGGCTACAGCAGTTACGGCGATTTTCTGGGCAACTTAGACGCGTTTACGTCCATTGCCGTGGCCAAAGAAGGCAACGTGGAGCGGGCCATCCGGGCGGTGCTGGATGAGAACGCCCGCGTGAAGCAATTTGGCTTTACCCCCACCGAACTGGCCCGCGCCAAGCAGGAATTCTACACGGGCGTGGAGCAGAGTTACAGCGAACGCGACAAAACCCGGTCGGCCAATTTCGTGAACGAGTACGTGCAGAATTTCACCGATCAGGACCCCTACACGAGCATCGACTTTTACTTCGATTTCCTCAAAAAGCAGCAGGCGGGCATCACACTCGCCGAAGTCAACGCGCTCGTCGATCAGTTCATCCGCAACGAAAACCGGGCTGTGATCGTGATGGCTCCCGAGAAAGAAAAGGACAAACTGCCGACCGTGGAGCAGGTCATCGGCTATGTGGACAGCGCGGGTAAGGGATTGACCGCCTACGAGGACAAAACCCTCGACGCGCCGTTGGTACCCACCCCGCCGACGCCCTCACCCGTGGCCAACGCGCGGGAGATTAAGGCCATTGGCGTAACGGAATGGACGCTCCGCAACGGCGTTCGGGTGGTGCTGAAACCGACCAATTTCAAAAACGATCAGATTCTGTTCTCGGGCAGCAGCTTCGGTGGTACGTCGTTGTATGATCTGAACGACTTTCAGTCAGCGCGGTTTTCGAGTACACTGGCAGCAATGGGCGGCACGGGGGCTTATAACCAGATTCAGTTGGGCAAATTTTTGTCGGGCAAGCAGGTGAGTGTGTACCCTTACGTGAGCGAACTGAGCGAGGGCGTCAACGGCAGCGCGGCTCCCAAAGATCTCGAGACGGCCCTGCAACTGCTCTACAGCTACTTTACGCAGCCCCGCAAAGACGCCGACGTGGTGGCCGGGTTCCTGTCCAATCAGCGGAGCGCGTTGCAGAATCAGATTAATACGCCCACGCCACAGCGCGTGTTTCAGGACACCGTGGCCGTGACGCTGGGCAGCAACAACCCGCGCCGACAGCCGCTGCAACCCGCCGATCTGGACAAAATCGACGTGGACCGGGCATTGAGCATTTACAAAGAGCGGTTCGCCAACGCGGGTGATTTCACGTTTTACTTCGTCGGTAATTTCACGGAAGCAATGCTGAAGCCGTTAGTCGAAAAATACCTCGGCGGACTACCCTCGACCTCACGGTCGGCGACGGATAAAAAAGAGACATTCGTGGACCTCGGCATCCGCGCCCCAACGGGTCAGGTGAGCAAGACGGTGTACCGGGGCGTGGACCCCAAAGCATCGGTTCAGTTGGTGTATAGTGGCGATATGGCGTGGTCGCCCGAGATCACGACGCAGATCGACGCGCTGGCTGAAGTGCTCGAAATCAAACTCATCGAGAAGCTGCGCGAGGAAGAAAGTGGCGTCTACGGCGTGTCGGCAAGCGGTTCGTATGGCAAGTATCCCGTTCCGCGCTATACGTTCCGCATCGGGTTCGGGTGCGCTCCCGAAAACGTGGGAAAGCTCATTGCCAGGACTCAGGAACTCATCAACGACCTGAAACAAAAGGGCGCGTTGCCGGGCGACATTGCCAAGTTCAACGCCGAAACCAGCCGCGAAACCGAACTGCAACTCAAAGACAACCAGTTCTGGCTCGGCTACCTGCAAAGTCAATATTTCAACGGCGACGATCCCACCGAGGTCCTTCGCGAAGCCGAACTGCTGAAAAAGGTGACGGTCGAGAGCACGAAAGAAGCCGCCAACTCGTACTTCGGAAGCAATTACATTCGGTTGGTGCTCATGCCGGAGAAAAAATAGTAACGCCGGACATCCGACTATTTTATTGACCTTTGTCAGCTGTAAATCAGTGATTTACGGAATTAAACGGGCGACTAAATCGAGTTTGACAAGTATTTTTTTCGGGGGTTTCCGGGTATTGGTCCGTTGGTTGCCTGCAAAACATCGCAGCCTGATCGGGTCCGAGTTTGGGCAAATCTTTATTCGTACATCAGGAAGCTATCCTTCTTTGTCACGGACGGCTCTGTGCAGGTCTATCTGCCGGTTCGGCACGGCCCGTCGGCGGTATTATCTGAACCGGTAGATGGCTGAAATTGGCGGGTGAGGTTCGTATCTTTACGACCCGTTTACACAACCCGGCTATCAACCGGCAGTTTAAGCGCTTCACCGCAAAATCACCGATAATGTCCTGGTTCGTCCGAAAAGATAAGGGTATTCAGACCCCGACCGAAATGAAGCGGGAGGCTCCCGATGGGTTGTGGTATCAGTGCTCAAACTGCAAAAAAGCCATGCACACGCGGGAGCACAAACTCAATGCTTACACCTGCGTTCACTGCAATTACCACGAAAAGATCGGGTCCGACGCGTATTTTTCCATTCTCTTCGACGACAATGCCTTCACCGAACTCAATGCCAGCATGACCTCGGCCGACCCGCTGAACTTCACCGATACCAAACAATATCCGGCGCGGGTGAGAGCAACGATGGACAAAACGGGCCTGAAAGATGCCGTCCGAACGGCTCATGGTCCCATGAACGGGGCGACGGTGACGATGGCCGTCATGGATTTTAACTTCATCGGCGGCTCGATGGGGTCGGTAGTGGGGGAGAAGATCGCCCGCGCCATCGACCACGCCATTCAAAACCGGACGCCATTTCTGATGATTTCGCGGTCGGGCGGGGCGCGGATGATGGAAGCGGGTTTCTCGCTGATGCAAATGGCCAAAACATCGGCGAAATTAGCCTTGCTGTCCCAGGCCAAACTGCCTTATGTGTCGCTGCTGACCGACCCGACAACGGGGGGCGTCACGGCATCCTACGCCATGCTGGGCGATTTCAACATTGCCGAGCCGGAAGCACTGATCGGTTTTGCCGGGCCACGCGTGATCCGGGAAACCATCGGTAAAGACCTGCCCAAAGGATTTCAGAGTGCCGAATTTGTGCTCGACCACGGCTTCCTCGACTTCATCGTCGACCGCAAAGACCTGAAAGATAAGCTGTCCAGTTTGTTTGGTATGTTGGTGTAATGCGCCTTGTCCGTCATCCTGTCCTCTGTAACTACTACGTCACCTATCGCTGCAATGCGACCTGTAGTTTTTGCGACATCTGGGAGCGGCCATCGCCCTACGTCACGCTCGACAACGCCCGGCAGAACCTGCGCGACCTGAAGAAATTAGGCGTCCGGGTGGTCGATTTCACGGGTGGCGAACCGCTGCTGCACCGCCAATTGCCCGACCTGCTCCGCGAAGCCAAACAACTCGGTCTCATCACCACCGTCACGACCAACGCCCTGCTGTATCCCAAGCAGGCCGAACGGCTGCGGGGTCTGGTCGACATGCTGCATTTCTCGCTCGATTCGCCGGTGGCCGACGAGCACGACCGGAGCCGGGGGGTGCGGTGTTTCGACAAGGTGATGGAGTCTATTGCGCTGGCCCGGCATTTGGGCGAACGACCCGACATTTTGTTCACGGTCTTCGAGCGTAACGTGCATCAGATTCGGCAGATGTACGAACAGATCTGCCTACCCAACGACCTGATGCTGATCCTGAATCCGGTATTTGAATACAATGACGTGGATACCGGCGACCAGCTCTCGGACGATACACTGCGGCAACTGTCGGGCTGGGGGCGGCAAAAAAACGTGTACCTCAACGACGCTTTCGTTCAACTCCGGCGCGACGGCGGCAACCACATCGACGCGCCCATTTGCCGGGCGGGCAGCACCACTATCGTCATCTCGCCCGAGAATAAACTCGTGCTGCCCTGCTACCATTTGGGTTTGAAAGACTTTCCGATCAATGACAACCTCCACGACTTGTATAAATCTGATGAGGTTCAGAAATTAGTGGTGCTGGAAGGTCGGTTGCCCGCCTGCGAGGGGTGCGCCATCAACTGCTATATGCAGCCGTCGTTTGCCGTCGAGGTGAGTAAATACTTCTGGAAAGCACTGCCCAGTACCCTCAAATACAACTGGGAAAAGGGGACGTGGAAGCAGTTGCTGTAGGTAACTTACTCGTGCGCCGGGCCGTCGTCGAAGCCCAGCAGGTTCAGTTCAAAAACAACGCCGGGTTTGTTGCCGCTGCCCGGATTGGGCAGTAACCCCCCCAAACAAAGCTGTACTCGTTTGGTAGCCAAGAAGTTGATGCCCAGCACCGATACGCTCGTGGCGTTCGTGCCCGATACGAAATCACCCATCACCAGCAGTTTCTTACTGACCGGAAACTCGAAACCTGCCAGAATCCCCACAGTATTCCCCTTGCCAACGGTGCCCCGGTCCGATACGTAAGGACCTACTACCAGCTTAACGTGATGCCGGGGCTCGTATACCCAGGTGTTGTAGGTGAAGTGGGTGGCGCGGGCGTTGCTGCCCAGCCGCAACGGGTTGGTGCCGATTTGAGTGCCGACACTGGTTTTGAACCGGCTGTTGAGAAAGAAAAACTTTTGCGCCGTCAGTTGTGCCAGCGGAGTCATGGGCTTCACCGGATACTCTACGCGGCCATTGAGGGCTATTGCGGGTCGGCGAAAATCCATTTTGAGGTTGACGATGTTGACACCGATTTCCCACCCACCGCCCA
>JAYTAC010000179.1:0-1822 GCA_043737755.1 Spirosoma sp. | reverse complement strand
ACGACGATGTTCCGGCGGTTGGCGCGGTCCGCCCAGCGGCCAATCGGGATGCCGAGAAGCGTATAAAACAGGGCGAAACTCAGGCCCATCAGCAGGCTCACTTCGGTGTCGGAGAGGTGCATGTCGCGCTTGATCGGTCCCACGAGCAAACTCAAAATCTGTCGGTCGATGAACGATGAAACGTAGGCCAGCATCAGCACGAAAACAACAGACCACGAGTACTTTAGAGAGGGTGGCGATTGGGGAGTCATGGCGGTTTCGGGGTTTGACACTGAACCCCAAGCCGCCTGACTTCTACTTACTTGCCGCCCCCGCTTCCGCGCATTTGCCCACAATCCGCTCGGCACTGCTGCGGCCCCAGTGCGACTGAATGCCGGTCGCGGGTTCGGTGGCGTAGAGCTGAACGGCTTTGGCGGCTAATTGGCAGGCCATCGGTTTATCGCCCCCGAAACCCGCCGGGGCCGAGTTGCGAAGCCCGGCCAGCACTACCATCGCCCGTGGGTTGTTGGGGTTCTGCTGCATGGCCCGTTGCAGGGCGTCGGCACCGAGGGCGGAGTATTTCGGGCCGCGCCCCATGAAATCGACGTTGATCCGGGCGAAGTGAACCGTCGCCAGCAGCACCGATACCTCCGAATTATTGGGACTGAGCGAATCGGCCCGGTGCGCAAAGGCTTCGGCCTGATCGGCCCAGCCGTCCACTCGGGCCATGTCGGATTCTTTGTTGGCCATGCTTGTGGCACACATTCCGGCGTAATAATAAGGCAACCAACGTGATTTTTCAGCCTGAGCGATGCGGCTGAACTGGCCCATCAGCGACTGAATCGCCGGGGCCGACCGCGCCGTGTCGTAGGTGGCGACGGCGGTTTCCATCGCTTTCTGGTACTTGTCGGATTGGGCCGTACCGACTGAACTGACTGCCAATAAACTGACGAGGATGATGAGGGTTTTCATGATGATAAACTGGTTTTTGGGTGAATTTATAATTGACTGTTAATGATTTCCTGCCGCCGGTCCACGCCGAGGTTAACGATTAGTCCCACGAAAACGAACGGGTTGTTGGTCGGTACGATGGCTTCCCGACGTTGCGGGTCCCGTGCCGAATAGGTGTAGCCGAATACCTGCCGGTTGCCCAGCACGTTGCTCACCGTCAGCACCAGCACCGACTGCGTTTTGCGGATGCTCATCAGGTGGGCGACGTTCAGGCCGAGGTTGTGGTACGCGGGCGTTCGGTCGGCCATGAATGACTCGTTGAGACGGCCTGGATTGGCCCAGTCCCGGCGGGGAACCGCTGGACTGGCATAGGGACGACCCGACGCGACGGTGTAGGCTAATCCAACGTTGGTTTTTATCCCGGAGAAGAACCGCTTGATCACGACCGACGCCGTATGCCGGGCCGCAAACGAGGGTTGCACCGATGTTGGGTAATCCAGAAACTGCCGTTTGGTGTCCAGAAACGAATACGAAAGCCAGTAATCGACGCCCTTCACCGTTTTTTTGTCGCGGAAAAACAACTCGAAGCCCCGCGCAAAACCGTACCCGCCGTTGTTCAGGACGGGTTGCGTCCGAACCAGATTCGTGTAGCGTTTGGCGTAGACTTCGGTCCGAAACGTGCGGTCGTTGGCCGTTTGCTGGTAGCTGACAATGTAATGATCAGCGCGGGCGTAGGTCAGGTCAGCCGATTGCAGCAAGTACGGGCGGTCGGGTTTCTGGTAAAACTGCCCGTATGACACCGACAATAACCCATTGTCGCCCGCGCTGTAGCCCAGCGACAGCCGGGGGGCCACATTCAGCCGGTTCAGCCGCGACGAATACTCGGCCCGGA
>JAYTAC010000178.1:0-4695 GCA_043737755.1 Spirosoma sp. | reverse complement strand
TGCGGGACGATAGAATCTCATCTTTGCGGGCCGACGTCCAGCGTTCGTCGGCGATGCCCGCCCCGGCGAGGTGCACGATATGGTCGGCCGACTGAATAGCCTGCGGGTCGACGTGCCCGCGTTTCACGTCCCACTGGTACGTTTTCACGTGCGGAACCTGCGTGGAGAACGGTCCGTCGCTACGGCGGCTCAGGTACGTAACGGTGTAGCCCTGTTGTTGGAGAAGCTGCGTCAGTCGGCGACCAATGATGCCGGTGCCGCCGGTAATTAACACGGTTTGAGTCATGCGGTAGAGGAAGATGTTTGCATGATAACCCCGCAGACGGGCAGGTGGTTTGGTAGAGCGTCGCTACGTGAAGGGAAACTGGCTGGGTGTAAATTTGCGAAAGCTGCCCAATAAAGACATGGTCGAGATTCGAGAGATACAAGTTGATGAGCACGATTTCTTATGGAAGATGCTGTATGAAGCGATCTATAGCCCCGGTCATAAACTACCGGAATCGATCATTAATGAGCCATCAATTGCTAAATATGCTGTCTCCTTTGGACAGGAGGGGGATTATGGCTTTGTACTTTCCGCTGATGAAAGGTTGGTAGGGGCGGCCTGGACCCGGTTGATGAAGGGAGAGAATAAAGGATATGGGTTCGTGGACGACTCCACTCCTGAGTTATCAATGGCCATTGAGCAAAACTTCAGAAGGAAGGGATATGGTCAGGAACTTATCAACAGGCTTGTTGATAAACTGCGAAGGCATGGCTACACTCAACTTTCTCTGAGCGTAGACAAGCGAAATAGAGCCTTCTATTTATATCAGCGGGTTGGTTTCAGCATAATTCGTGAGGGAGAAACTGCTTACACGATGATGAAGAAGATTTCTTGACTTGTTGTGCATACCTGAACTTATGAGATCACAACTCAGGAATTAGATTCACTACCATTTCCCAACACACCATACTCCGCCACCAATGCCCAGCAATGGGCCTCGCACTGCCAGCTCATCTGCGTAATGGGCCGGTCGGCAAACCGGCGAAGCCACGGTTGTTCGTAGGCCGTCAGCAAGCCCGCTATGAAGAAATGAAACCCGCTGAAATCCTGCTTGACATCGGCTAAATTAACCGCAGGAGGGCGTTCGCCCAGCCGGAGCAGCGACGTACTCAGCACGATTTGCTCCAGCCGGTTCGTGGTTTGTGTCAGCAAATGACGCGCATCGTCAATCAGGCGCGGGCGGATTAAAGCGAGTTCGGGCGGGTCGAAAGCGGCTATCAACCGTGTCAAGTGATAGATTATCAGCGACGTCCGGGCGTAGTGGGGGGCACACCGGAACGGCTCCGACATGTATCGCCCCGTCTCCACAATCGACCGTAAATACGCCAGCGAATCGGTGCCGTGCCGGTCAATCGGCAGATCATATTCATACAGACAGTACAGTATATTACTCAGCGCACAGGCATCGAAGTCGATGCCCATATTCTTGCCAAACCAGGTGGAATACGCCCGCAGGTCGCGGTAGTCGGCAAACGTCGTTGTGATCCGGCGGGTGGTGCCGTTGGCGTGTTGGGCGAGTTTCGCCTGTAGCCAGCGAACTTCGTCACTGGATGGCCGGGTGGTTAGGTACACCATTGCCGTATCGTCGATATCGTCGGGAATGCGAAAATGGTCGAAGTGCCGGAACAGGTGGCCGTCAGGAAAATGCTGCGAAGGGCGCGTGGGCCAGAAATTGTACGTATTCAGCCCGTCTTTGTTGCGAAACAGCGGGTAAGCCGCCACCGCGCGTTCCTGAATCCGGTCGATGAGCCGCTGCGACACCGACGAAACCAGCGGGTGCAGTTGCCGGAGCGTGAACACGGTAGCGGCCGTAAAAAACACGTTTGTGTCGGGACGCCGGTAGCCAATGGCCGGGTTGTGGCGCACCGACGCGAACAGGCCGGCGTCGGCTTGCAGATCGGCAATGCGCTCGATGATGGCGTCAGGCAATGGGAGCGCGGGTTAGTTAAACGTCGGCAAAGTTCTAAACTTTGCCAACGTTTGACGTTTAACTAACCCGCGAAACCCTGCCAGTGGGCGCAGTCCCTGGTAGGGTTTCGGTCAATACCCAATTCCCGATTTAGAAATTAAGGTTGGATATTTGCCGCCTGATTTACGTGCGCTATGTTCAACTTGATTCTGTTCGATGACCCCGCCATTCGACCGGCACTGCTGCCCTTTACCTTCACGCGGCCCGTGGCCGACGTGCGGGTGGGTATTCTGACCATCGCCGAAAAATGGGGTATCCGGCTCCAGACAACCCCGTCGTTTCTGACCGAGTCTTATCTGTGCACTAAATACCCGCAGCAAACCACCGGCGATAACCTGTATATCAACGGGGCTGCCTGCCCAACCGACGAATTGGTGGAGCGGCTAAAAACGCTTCGCTTAGGCGAAAGTCTGATCACCCCAACCGGCCTGCTACTGGCCCTGCGCACCGATCGAACCGCCACGGATGCCGACCAACTCGCGGACTTGCCCCAGCACACGTCGACGTTTGGTGCGCCCGTGCCCACCATGCGTCACCTCTGGAGTTTGATTGCGGCCAACGGTAACCAGATGCGGTCCGACTTTGGACTGATAACGGCCGGTCGGCAGTCGCAGCCCATCACGGACCCGTTTACCCGCTGCTACGCGCCCGAAAACGTGTTTATCGAAGAAGGTGCCCGCATCCGGGCGTCGATCCTGAACGCCGAAGACGGCCCCATCTACATTGGGCGCAACGCCTTAGTGAGCGAAGGCAGCGTCCTGATCGGGCCGTTTGCGCTGGGCGAAGGAGCGATGGTGCATTACAACGGTAAAATGCGGAGCAACACGAGCATCGGACCGTATTGCAAAGCGGGGGGCGAAATTGCCAACTCCATCCTGTACGGCAACAGTGGCAAAGGACACGACGGCTACCTCGGCGACTCGGTCGTGGGCGAGTGGTGCAACCTCGGCGCGGGCACCAACACGTCGAACCTCAAAAACGATTACTCGACCGTCAAGCTTCACAGCTACGTCACAAACGGGCTGGTCGATACGGGTCGGCAGTTCTGTGGGCTGATGATGGGCGATTACACCAAAGCAGGTATTGGTACCATGTTCAACACGGGCACGGTGGTGGGCGTCAACGTCAACGTGTTTGGCAGCGGCCTGCCGCCCAAGCACATCCCGTCGTTTTCGTGGGGTGGCGTTGCGGACGGTTTCACCACCTACCGAATCGACAAAGCACTACAGGTGGCCCGCGAAGCCTACAGCCGCCGGAATAAAGTGTTCGACGCGGTGGAGGAAGGAATCCTGCGGGAGCTTTACTTAATGATGAACGATGAATGATTTTCTATCTCACCCATTCATCGTTTATCATTCATCATTACTTATCAGACGTGCAATTCTCCGAAATAATCGGTCACGACGAGACGAAGCAGATGCTGCTGCGGGCGGTGCAGACCAACCACTTAGCCCACGCGCTGCTGTTCGACGGGCCGCCGGGCAGTGCTAATCTCGCACTGGCACTGGCCCTGGCGCAATACGTTAACTGCGAAGACAAAGTACGGTCCGGCGTTCCGCGTTCCGGCGTCCCGGATAACGATGCCTGCGGGCGGTGCGCGTCGTGCGTGAAAACCCGAAAACTCGTGCATCCCGATCTGCACATGGTGTTTCCGGTGGCCAACATGGCGAAAGGCAAAACGTCGGACGCGTACCTGACCGACTGGCGTAAATTCCTGCTCGAACAGCCCTACCGCACCTTGTCCGACTGGCTCGAAACGGTCGGGGCCGACAATAAGCAGGGTAACATCTCGGCCGAAGAAGCGCGGAACATCCTGCAGACGCTGTCGCTGAAGGCCTACGAAGGTGCCTACAAAATCATGCTCATCTGGTTACCGGAACTGATGAACATATCGTCGGCCAACGCGCTGCTGAAGGTGCTGGAGGAGCCGCCTGCCCAGACGCTGTTTCTGCTCGTGACCAACCAGTCCGACAAACTGCTTATCACGATCCTGTCGCGGACGCAGCGGGTGGCGGTGCGGGCCTTCACCGACGAGGAAGTGGCCACGCACCTGCGCCAGCACCTGAACGTCGACGAAACCACCGCCCGGCGCGTGGCCTACCTCGCCGACGGTGATCTGTCGGTAGCCCTGAAACTCGGTCGGCAGGAGGACGGGGGGGCGTCGGCGTCGGGTCAGCACGCGTGGTTTGCCGAGTGGATGCGGAGTTGCTACCGGCAGGATTTGCTCGCCCTCGTCAAGCAGGCCGACCAGTTCGACGGCTTCAGCAAAGAGAAACAAAAAGGCCTGCTCGACTACAGCATCCGGCTTTGCCGCGACCTGTTCCTGTGGCAGCAGGGAGCCGCTGCACTCCTGCGTCTGCCCGACGATGAATTAGCGTTCGTGAAGAACTTTGCTAAGGTGCTGACCATTAACCACATCGAACACATCGTCGCCGACCTCAACGAAGCCGCTTACCACCTCGAACGCAACGCCCGCGCCAAAATGATTATGCTCGATATGTCACTCACCTTCAGCCGGTTGATCCGCACGCAGACGAGCATACGCTAACGCGGACACTGTCTCCCACGAGAACGGAAGCCATTCGCCACGGCTGTCGTCGTAGACTTCGGTAGCCGACTCGCAAGCAAACAGTTTGTAATCGAACTTGGGATAACCACTGACGATGTAGCCGGGGTAGTA
>JAYTAC010000177.1:0-4710 GCA_043737755.1 Spirosoma sp. | reverse complement strand
CCGTGAAAAACCCTAACTGAACGGCTGTCGTGCGCCGGGTGTACTCCTCAATGTCCAGATCGGCAAACCCCAGGTTATCCCAGAGGTGCGTTTTCCAGAATGTTTTCGTGGTCATGCAAATGATCGGGCATTAACCGGGTGTGGTCTGCGGGCCTGAACAAACAGGTACAGGAAAAGTACGTCGAAAACAGTTGTCAATACGCACAGCGAGAGCAAAAAACCGTCGGTAAAGTGCAGGAAACAGAAGACGTTGATGAGCAGGTTACCCACGGCCTTGCACCAACTGGCCGGGTACGAAAACAGGGTCCAGTTGCACAGCCGCAACGCCAGCGGGATGTACGTCGCCGAAATCATCACGTTGAGGATGTACCCCGAATATGCCCCCATGTGACTGATGGGCGCGTCGTAGAGCTTGATGTAGTAATACAACACTGGAAACCAAGCTGCGATGCCGAAGACCATCAGTCCCGGTGCTACCCGCGCCAGCGACGGAATCGAAATCTGTTTGTGGCCATACCGAAATGCGCCGTACACGATCAGACAATCCATGAAAAACCAGACCCGGTAGCCCCACATAAACAGGCTGCCCATGTCGGTGACGAACACCCAGCTCCACAAAAACTCCCAGACAATGTTGCCCAGAATGGTTACCAGCGGAATCTCCACGAACTGACGCTGAAAAATGTTCCGCAGGGTGAAGTAATAAACGACGATCCAAAGAAAGCAGCCTGCGCCGAATGTAATCAGTTCCAGTGGGCTATAGTCGCGCAGATTCAGTAACGGTTGGTTCATGGGTGGGTGTAGGAATAGGTGTAGGCTGGCGTTTCGCCGGTGGTTTTGTGAGCCATGACGAGACAAACGTCCAGGCCGTGTAGAGCAGAAACCAACCCCCGTAGATGACGCCCCAGACCACCATTAGCGCGTCGAACCAGCCCGGTGGCTTTCGGTAGGGCAGGCCGCGCCGGTAGCGCCAGGAGTCATGCCATTTGAAGGGCACAAAAAACGTCGGTTCGTGCAGGTCCCAGATGCGGCAGGTGGGTGCGCTCACCCCCGACGCGTCGATGATGCTGTTGACGGCCCGCCGGGCGGCTTCGTTGGCCCCCTCCATCGTGGCTAAGTCGGTGTTGGTGCGCACATAATCGGAGGCTAAGAACAAATTCGACAGGCCCGGCAGAAACGCATCTGGCCGGTTGGCCCAACTGTTAACGGTGTTCACCAACAGCGGCTCATGATTCACCAGCACCCGTTTGTCAGTCGCTTCCAGGCCCACTACCGAAGCCGCCGAATCGGTAGCGCTGGGGGGCTGCTGCTCGTTGAGCGAATGGTCGAGGTAGTAGCCGTGGTAGGGTGTGCCGTGGTCACGGTAGGTGCCCTGCTTCATGTCGTCGGTCAGCAACTCCGTGCCGTTCACGTTCAGGCTTCGCTTGAGTTGCGCCCACACCCGGTCGGCAATGGCATCGAATGTCTGGCAGTCTTTAGCTTTCATGGCGGGAAGTCCCGGCTCGGCGAGGCTGAACGCGTCCCAGTCGGAAATGTCGACCGAAAAAATGGTCAGCACCTTACCGTCGCCCCGGCTTTTCATGGCCTGATCGTCGTAATCGGGCCAAAAAGGCAACTGCGAAATTGAGGTCAGTGCCCATTCGCTGTCCACGTAAATGCAGTGACCCTTCACGATGTCTATCTTCGTGTTGAGGTAGAACTGGATGCCGTTCATCCAGGCAACATCGGCGGCTAATTCGTCGAGCCGCTGCAAACTGCCGACACTGTTTTTGACCTTGTCGGAGAGCACGGCTGCCGCCACTTCTACGGGTGTGGCCAGCAGGTAATAGTCGCCCAGGGCGGGCGGGTTGTAAGGTTTGGTCTGCTGCCAGTCCTGAATCTGCACCGACTGCACCTTCCCGTTGTCGCAGACCACCTGCTCAATCAGGGCACCCCGGAAAAACCGGACGCCCTTGCCCCGCAGATACTCTTCCCACGGCTTCAGCCAGACCTCAGTGGTGGGGCCGTTAAGCACCCGGTCGGTGTGCATACCGGGGTTGGCAATGTTGAACAGGAGTTGAATAAAAATATCGCCCCCCGTTTTGGTACTGGCGAGTTTGGCGTTGGCTGCTACGAGTGTCCGCGTCAGCCCTTCGACCAGCAGATGTCGGTAGGCGGGGCTGTGGTGGTCGGCGTCCATAAACTGCCACCAGCCAATCTTCTCGTACTCTAACTCGCGTCGGCGTCGGCAGGAGGTCATCAGTTGCCAGACTCTGCCCGCAAAGTCGCGGGCTTCGCCGGGTTCCAGCCCCGTATCGTGGGTGTGCAACACGGCAAGGGCCGATTCGATATCGGCGAGTGATTTGGGGAAACTGACGATGGTAATAATGGGCGTTTTACCGTTGCGAAAAATGCCGACCCGCGTCACGTCCACTAAGTTGCCGAATACGCCCTGCGGGTTTTTTCGGCCTGCCGGGTCAGAGTACGGGATTCGCTTCATGGTATCGGTGATGTGCCGGTAGAAGCCGGGGAAAAACCGAAACCCGTGTTCGCCGGGCAGCGACCGGCTGCTTCCGCCGGGGGCGGTGGGGTGTAGGCCATCGGGATCGGTGGGGTCCGAACCGGGAACGTTTACGCTGCGGGCTTTGCCACCGAGGTAAACGGGTTTCTTTTCGTACACATCGACTGCAAAGCCGCGCTCAATCAGTTCATGGGCCGCACTCAGTCCGGCAACGCCCCCGCCGAGAATAACAACTTTAGCCATCGATCAGTGAGGATAGGTGTGGATGAGATCGAAGGCAATGTACGGTGTTTGTATAGTTATGTGCGCAAACGTTCTGGTTTTCAGTTATGTAGATTTACTATTCGGTTGTTTCGACGACGGTTCATGCCGGAAGGATTATAATAAATGTACTTCCCTGCCCTTCTTCACTCTCAACACTGAGCGTGCCGCTGTGACCTTTCGTAATAATGTCGTAAGCCATTGATAGTCCCAGACCCGTGCCCTCACCGGTGGGTTTGGTAGTAAAAAAAGGCTGGAATATTTTGGCTTTTACGGCGTCAGGCATTCCTATTCCATTGTCGATCACCCGAATCTCGGCCTGTCCGTTTACGCATTTCGTTTCCACCCGCACTGCTGGCTGGTAGGTCACGCCGGTGGTGGAACCGGCCTGTTTTTGACGTTGCTGTACGGCGTAGAACGCGTTGGTAAACAGGTTTAGCAGCACCCGCCCCAAGTCCTGCGGTATGACCGTGATGAGTCCTAGGTGGGCGTCTAAATCAACCGAAAATTGGGCGTTGAATGTTTTGTCTTTGGCCCGCAGGCCGTGGTAAGCTAAGCGCAGGTATTCGTCGGCGAGGGCGTTGAGGTCGGTTGGTTCGCGCTGCCCGGTGCTGGTGCGGCTGTGCTGGAGCATACCCCGCACAATGCTGCTGGCCCGCCCGCCGTGGTGGGTGATTTTCTGGAGGTTCTGCCGGAGGTCACTCAGCAGGTCTGCTTCCAGGTCCGTATCCCGGTCCGGCTTCTGCCGCTCGTCGGCTAATTCATCAATCAATTCCACGCTGACTTCGGAGAAGTTATTGACGAAGTTGAGCGGGTTCTGGATTTCGTGGGCAATGCCCGCCGTCAGTTCGCCCAGCGAGGCCATTTTTTCCGACTGGATAAGCTGAGTCTGGGTGGCTTTGAGTTTGGCTAATGCCCGTTCCAGCTCTTCCTTCTGATTAGTGATTTTGGCGGTGCGTTCGGCCACCATGCGTTCCAGTTCTGTATTCTGAAACTCGATCATCCGGCGTTTTTCGGCTTCGGCTTCGCGCTCCAACTGTTCCCTTGCCAACGATTTTTTCTGCCGCGACGCGATGACAGCGAACGTAATCAGCCAGATTAGCGCAAACCCTCTTGCTGAATCAAAGTAATCATTGTATAACTTGTAAAAACCGGGAGCAATCAGTTCAATTATTTTACTGATAACTAGGCTGAGAATAAATGGAGTGATGGCCAATGAAATCGTTCGGGCCGGTCGATAGTCCCACGCCCGCCAAATCGTATAACCGATAATGGCACCAACCCCCAGCCACAACCAAACCGTCGAGGTCTTCTCTACGTCCAGCAACACAAAAATACCGATGAGGATACCAGCGGCTGGCCATACCTGTCTTAAAACCTGATCCCAGTCGGGTATTCGGGTCCGTGTATTCAAAAATCGCCGAAGATACTGTAACATCAAGGCCGCAATAATGATGGCCCCTATCCCTTCTGGAATTGTCATAGCTGTGAGTGGTGGGTTTATCGATCAATCGGTTGAACGATGCGTCAGCCAGCCGACGCCTGAGCTTGTTTCGTCAGCATCTCGTTCTGCCGCCGGATGCGCCCCGACAAACTCCGGACGATGCTCCGCAGCACCTCGCCCCGCTCTTCCATCAGATCGAAAAAATCGTCCTGATCCAGCCGTAGCAAGCGCAAATTAGTGAGGGCTTCGGCGGTAGCCGACCGGGCTTCGGTATCCAACAGGGCCAGTTCGCCGAAGAAATCGCCCCGGCCAAAGCGGGCCAACTCGGTGCTGCCGTCGCGGATGCTGACTTCGCCCGCGTAGATCACGTACAGAGCCGTGCCGAGATCGCCTTTACTGAAAATGGTATCACCCGCTTCGTGGGCTTCTTCTTTCATGATGGGCGTGATGCTGGCTAAGACGTTTTCGGGCGTTTGCGAAAACAACGGCGTGTTGGCCAACAGCA
>JAYTAC010000176.1:0-1833 GCA_043737755.1 Spirosoma sp. | reverse complement strand
TACCCAACGGTATTTGCCAAAAGCCTGACTGGAGAGTCAGGCTTTTTTTGTTGTATCACATTGATAGTCAGTATGACCATGAATTGGGCAACTGTTTTCTGACAGCATGATTTGTGCCGTCTGTGGAGTAGTATACTGTCTTACTTGGTTAGTTGGATTTCCGATAAATTAAAAGATTCGTAAGTCGCTAACAAACAAACGATTATCGCGTTATTTGCACAAACCGTTGTGTCGACGCCCCATGATAAAACGCTACTTATTCTGTGTACTGTTCGGAATCGTCCTGTTGCCCGCCCGTGGTCAGGAAGTTGCCGACTATTACCGGACGCCGGACCGCCGGGCACCGGACCGGAGCGGTCAATATAACCGGTTGCTGACTCGCTACGGTGGGCCACACATTCGTGACCGTTGGTACGTATCGCTCGATGGCTTTGTTCGCACCGACCGCGCCCGCATCGACAACTCCATCAACGGGTTGATTGAGAGTGACCGCGTCGCTAAAGTTGGCGTGGGAGCCCTCGTGGGCCGGGTGTGGCGCGAACGGTGGGCGGTGGAAGGCGGGTATGCCCGGATGCCGATTCACACGCAGGTATCGGTTCGGAACAACATATCGCCGTTGATGTACCGGTACACGAACGGTCGGGACGCGTTTGTGCTGCGGGGTAAGCGGCTGGCTTTTTCGACCAGCGGGCCGTGGCTGCGGTCGGGACTGTGGCTGAGCGGGGGGCTGTGGCTTGTGCCGAACGGGGGGCAGTCTGAAGGACAGTTTTCGCTGATTGGCTTCCGGTATCGGGGACGGGGTGAGTCGCCGGATACGCTGCGGCTGCTAAGCCAAACCCGCACCGGTACGCGCATGACTATTATGGCCGAACTCGGAGCCGAGTATAACGTCCGGCTGAGCAACACCGTCGATCTGGGTTTCGCGGTCCGTAAGTTCTGGGGGCTGGGCAGTTCCATCGTCACCGACGTTGATTACACCGTCAACAGCGCACTTATGCAACAGGCGCAGCTACGGGGCACCGGCACCGGAATGAGTTATGGTGTGACGCTTCGGTATACGTATGCCATCCGGCGTAACTTCCCCAACGCACTGGAAGTTCGGGGCAAAAACCGTATTAAATGAAGCGTTAGGGCATCCAAACCGTCCGGTAGTCAGCCACAAACCGTCGAAACGTGATGGGTGGTCGTCCGAGCAACAGTTCCGTTTCTTTTGTCAGGCGGCTTGCTTTCCCCAATTTCGAGACGGTGTACAGGGCAACCATGATCAGGGTAAATCCCAGGGGAGTCTTTTCCCGCTGCCATTTTTGCCAGATGAACCGCAGCACCGACGGGTCGCGATAGGTGATTTTTCGGCCCAACTCTGTTGATATTATCTGCGCCACCTCGCCGTATGTCAGTGCTTCGGAGCCGGTCAGTTCGTAGCCTCGGTGAAGATACTCGCCGGTTGGACTCGTCAACACTAATGCGGCAACGGCTCCAATGTCCCGCACGTCCACAAAACTCGTCCTGCTATTTCCTGCCGGTACAAAAATCTCGTTGCGCAGTCGGATTTCGTCGTGGTGCGTGGTGCTGAGATTCTGCATGAAAAAACTCGGC
This sequence comes from Spirosoma sp., assembly GCA_043737755.1. Taxonomy (GTDB): domain Bacteria; phylum Bacteroidota; class Bacteroidia; order Cytophagales; family Spirosomataceae; genus Spirosoma. The sequence goes on along the minus strand of JAYTAC010000176.1, from coordinate 237 downwards.
CGCAGAAACGTGAACGGCACCCCCGATTCCACAATCAGCTTCTCGATTTTGTGATGGGGCGTCAACGAATTGTTCTCCACGCCCAGTAGCGACAAAAACACTATTTGCCGGACGCCCGCGCGTTTCATGGCGTCGATAAACGGCCCGAACTGTTTGTCGACGTCGGCCAACTGGGGCGGGCGAACGAGCAACACCCGGCTAACGCCCGATAAAGCCGTGTCGAACGTACCGGCGTCG
>JAYTAC010000175.1:0-4714 GCA_043737755.1 Spirosoma sp. | reverse complement strand
GACTGTCGGGTTCTTTGTTGAAGAAAATCCGGGCGGCCGTTTTCAGCCCGAATGCGTTGCTGCCGAAGTCGACCGTATTGAAATAATACGTGATGATTTCCTGCTTGCTGAAGTTACGTTCGAGTTTGAGGGCCATCAGCCACTCTTTCGACTTGTAGATTATTTTCCTGACGAACGGAATCCGGTTGAGCAGACCCGTATTGTTCTTCCGGCGCGTTTTGAACAGGTTTTTGGCGAACTGCTGTGTGATGGTGGAGCCGCCCCCGTCGCGCCCCAGACTGATGACGGCCCGGCCAATGGCGCGGGGGTCAATGCCGCCGTGGTCGTAGAAACGAACGTCCTCGGTCGCAATCAGGGCGTCGATGAGGGGTTTGGGGATGTTGTTGAATTTGATGGGCGTCCGGTTTTCGGCGTAGAACTTACCGATCATAATGCCGTCCTGGGCATAGATTTCGGAGGCCTGGTTCAGTTTGGGGTTGCGCAGTTCTGCAACGCTGGGCATGGCTCCCGTCAGGTACAGTACGTTGTAGTTGAGAATGAACACGTAGACGCCGAGCAGCAACGCACCGATGAGACTCCCCCGGATGCCGTTCTTCAGGTATGGATAATACCACGACTCAGGGTTAATGTACTGGTGAACGAACGTGCGTAGTTGATTGCGGTTTCGGTGGTAAACGGCCGCCCAGGAGTCGACCCGATCTTCGCCCGCTATCCGGGCCGTTTGCCGGTAAATGCGCTGGCTCACTTCGCGTCCGACGCTTTCCAACTGCGTCCGGCGTTGTCGAATTCGTTGTCGGAAGGTGCCGAAAGCGTGTCGAACGGCGCGGAATCGCTTCCTGTATTCACTCATGCGATAGTATCGAAGAAAACCCGGATCGCTCCGGGCGGTACGGTGTCCGGGGAGCCAAAACCCACTTCTGACGGTGGCTGTGGACTCAAATATAACGAATTTTCGGGCGATCTGATGCACTGTAAGCCGGGCCGCTCCCGCAACCCGGCTTACAGTAAGATGGCTAAAACAGTGTGTAGGTGTTTGAGCGGTAGCTGGTTTACGCAGGTGTTCTGAGCACGTCAGCCACTTACCACTCAAACACTTGCACACTCAGACACCCGCAGCTATTTCTTTTGAAACGTCATAGCCACGCCATTCATGCAGTAGCGGAGACCGGATGGTTTGGGGCCGTCGTCGAATACGTGCCCGAGGTGCCCTCCGCAAACATTGCAGCTTATCTCCGTCCGAACCGAGCCGTAGCTGACGTCGCGGTCTTCCTTAACGGCGTTTTTAGCGATGGGCGCGTAGAAACTCGGCCAGCCCGTTCCCGAATCGAACTTCGTGTCGGAGGCAAACAGCGGGTTTCGGCAACCGGCGCACAGGAACGTACCATGCTCATGATTATCGTTCAGGGGGCTGCTACCGGCCCGTTCGGTGCCGTGGTCGCGCAGAACGCCGTACTGATCGGACGACAGCAGTTTCTTCCATTCGGCGTTGGTCTTCACCACACGGCGACCACCCGGCGGGGTATCGTCGGCGGGGTTCGTTACAGCGGTTCTGGTCTGGTCCGACGCGCTGGACTGACAGGCATTCAGCATAACCGTACCCGACATCAGCCAGGCGGGTAACAGCAAAAGCAGGGTATGTCTCATTAAGTTGTCGTTGATAAGTGGAAATTACACGGGCAAATTTGCCACTGCGCTCACGGCGTTGGGTGGCTGGCATACGGCAAACAAAATAGGGAGAGCAGCCGTTCAGGCATCGACCGGCGTGAGGGCAAGCAGCGTCGAAAGCGTAGGCGTAGGACTGCCGCCACGCTTCTCGACTGTCACGGCAAAGGCATCGGCCCGGCCAATGGGTCGACTGAGTCGTTGCACTGTTTTGGTAGTCGCGCCCATCTCAAACACGCCCGCGTCGATGGGTTTGCCGTCGACCAATGACCAAAGCTGGTACTGCTGATCGGGTTGCAGAGCGGGTAGCGACTTCACTTCAATGGCTACCTGCCGGGTGCGGGCGTTCCAGAAAATCAGCATGTTACCGTCGGGGGCTTTATCGTTGCCGCGCAGTTGAAGCGTTCGGGTGCCGGGTTGCCGGAGCACGGCAAGCGTTTGCTCGGACTGCTGCTGCTGGTCGCGCAGTTGCTTGACTTCCGACTGAAGTGATCCATTGCTCGACCGGAGCGACGCTAATGCGCTGCGGTTATTGCGTAATTGCGACAGCAGGAAAAATGAAAACATCAGAACCAATAAACCCACCGACGCGGCCACAATCCAGGTGCTGCGGTAGGTAGGAGCCGAGTTTCGGTCAACCGGCATGGGCCGCACTACCGTCTGGTGCAACTCGTTAAATTCGAGCTGGCCCATGAGCCGTGTTTTGATGGCCGTGGGCGGTTCGAGACTGTGTAGCAGGGCATAATTTTCGAGAGCCGCCGAGAGTTCGTCGAGTTCGTTCCGGACTTCCGGATAAATAGACGACAGGCATTCGACCTCACGCTGCTCCTGGTCGCTGACTGCGCCCATGACGTAAGACTCCAGAATACCGGACTCTATATACTCCGTTGCGTTCATGATTTAAATAGTTGCTTAAGTTCCTGCAAGGCGGCCCGAACTCGGGTCTTGACCGTACCGAGGGGTAAATTCAACTCTTCGGCGGCCTCCTCATGCGTGTAACCGGCAAAATAAACCAGATCGATCAGTTGCTTCCGTTCGGGTCGTAGCTGGCTCACAATATCCTGAACACCAATGTGGTCGGGGTTAGGCTGCTGCGTATTGTGCTGCCGGTCAATAATATGTACGTTGTCTTCATCGGTTCGGATTGCGCCGGAGGGTTGGCCCTTTTTGGCCCGCAGCGCATCGATAGCCGTGTTTCTCGATATGTTTAGCATCCACGTAAACAGCCTTCCCTTGCTGGCATCGTAGGCGTCTAAGTTCTTCCAGATTTTGACAAAAATATCCTGTAGCACATCCTGGGCTTGGTCATCGTCGCGCACAATGCGCAGCACAACCCCATACAGAGCCGGTGAATATTGATCGTAAAGCCACTGGAAAGCCTGCTGATCGCGTCGGTTAAGCTTTTCGATCAGGACACTCTCGGACACTAAGGATGACTGGCGTTTCACGCAAACGGGGTTAAGTGGGCCAAATATAGCAGAAATTCAAAAGACGAATGAACACCCGTGCGGCAGGCGGATCACCGTGCCCTGCGTTGGTCTGTGCTCATCCTGCCTGTCGGACATGCTGCGGTGCGACAGGATACTGACAGAACAGCCGGTTCATATCATGGACACAAACCGGCTGCTCTGGTAACTGTATGGATATGCACTACTTATCGAATTGCGTTCGCTCCGCTTTTGGGCAGCAGAACGGTATCTACGCCATGAACCACGCCGTTGGCCTGTAGCTTGTCGGGAGCGTCGACAATGGCGGTTTTGCCCTGCTCATCCGTGAGAGTTACTGTTCCGCCGGAGCCGGACTGCGCCGTCAGCGTCTCACCGGCCAACGTCTGAAGCTGCGCCTTGCCGTTGCCCGACTTGATTTGTTGCATCAACGTAGCCGCGTCGACCGCCCCCCGCACAATGTGGTAAGACAGAATCTGCTTCAGCGCGTCGCGGTTGCGGCCTTCGAGCAAACCCGCCTGCACGGTGGCGGGCAATTTCTTGAACGCAGCGTTCGACGGGGCAAACAGCGTGTAAGATTCGCTTCCCTCAAACAGCTCATTGAGGTCGACCGATTGCAGCGCGTTTTGCAGGGTTGTGTAGTTGGGCGACGAAGCGATGAAGTCGTGGATGCTGGTGTTGCGCTCGGTGCTGCCCGCCACCACCGCCGGGGCAGTGGTGGTCCGGGCACCGGTTACCGCAGCACCCGTTCCCGTTTGGGTTGGCCCGCCCGCAGCCGACGCGTTGTTCGATCCGTTGCTGCCCGATGGTGCCGATGCGCCGGAGGTGGCCGGATTGGTTGATGAAGGAGTACTGCCGACGCCCGTGGCAGGATTAGTGGCGTTGTTGCTGTTGTAATTCGTTGCGTTGCTGTTATTGATGGCCGTGCCGTTAGCCGCCGAACTTTGCTGGTACTGACCCTTCTGCGAGTCCGCTCCGGCGTTGCCCGCGTTGCGCCGGGAGTTCTGGCTGGCGTTTCGGTTGCCCCGTCTCGTCCGGTTGTTTTTGCGCGGTGGTCTTGGCGCAGGCAGCGAGTCCGTTACAATCGCCCCGACGGGGTAGTTTGTGGGCGTAGCCACCCCGGTTGGGGTTGTCTGGGCCTGTCCGTGCATACTCATCACGGAAAATACGGCAATGAGCAAGGGTATAAGGTGGTTGCTTTTCATAACGTCGTTGAGTTGATATCCCGCAAATAGTCTTATTCTCAACCTTTATGTACCTGAAAAGTTTGTGGGCGGGTGCCCATTCTTTTAGGTCGGGCGGGTAGCTTTGTTGTTCTGACAACAAACCGCTCCCCAATCAATTATGCAATCTATCCTCCCGCTGCCTGCTCAGCCCGTTAAGCCCGGTACCAGCACCGGTCAGCAGTTTTGGCCCGTTGACGCCCCGGCTGGCTCGTCTAAAACGCTCGATTCTGTTTCGCCCGCCGATGGTCAGCTCATCGCCCGCGTTCATCTCTCCACCCGCGCCGACTACGACCTCGTCATCGAAACGGCGCAGGCGGCTTTTGTGCAGTGGCGGCTCGTTCCGGCCCCGCGTCGGGGCGAAATCGTGCGGCAGATGGGCGA
>JAYTAC010000174.1:0-1836 GCA_043737755.1 Spirosoma sp. | reverse complement strand
CGGCCCGCATCCGCCAGACGTGCATCGTGCCCGTGCGGTACGAGTTGAAGTAAATGTATTTCCCGTCGGGCGAGTAGTCGGGACCGTCGTCCAAGCCGGGCGAGGTCGTCAGGCGGGTTTCGCGGCCCCCGCTAATGGGAATGCTGTAGATGTCGTAATCAAGTTTGCCATCCGTTCCCACGGCCCGCTCCCCAACGAAAGCCAGCGTTTTGCCATCGGGCGAGACGCCGTGCCAGTACGACGGTCCCTGCGCCGTGATGCGGGTCGGCTCCCCACCCGACGCGGGCAGCGTAAATACGTTGGAGGTGGAGTTGTTGCCGCCGGGCCGATCTGGGCCGGGGTTAATAGCATTTGCACTGATGATGATCGTGCGGCCGTCGGGCGTCAGGCCGTGGTCGTTGTTGCAGGTCGTGGCAGAACCCGTGTTGATGAGCGTCTTCCTGCCATCGGCCACGGCCACGCTATACAGTAGCCCTTTCTCGTTGATAATCAGCGTTTTGCCGTCGCGGGTCCAGTTGGGAGCCTCGAACCGGACGCTGTCCTGCCGAACGACGCGCCGGTTGCCGGTGGCGAGGTCATAAATTTCCAGTCGGCTGACAACCGGTTTCGGCGTCGTCGACTGCGCCAGTGCCGTCCCGGCCATGAGCAGGCCAATCGAAAGGGTAATGCTATGTTTCATAAGGGCATATCAGTTTAAAGTTATGATGGTATAGGCTGCCTGGTTGGGTTGCCGGGTCCGGTTACCGACCACCGTCTGAACGCGGTCGTCGTCGTGGATAATCAGTAGCTGGTTACCGTTCAACAGGGTGATGTCCTCGGCTTTGTGACTAAATCGCAGGGGCCTGCCCCCGCGACTGCGCACGAGCCGAAACGGCTTCCCCGCGTTCAGGTCGGCAAGGGTGTTGGTCCACACGTAGGCGTCGAGTTTCCCGTCTTTTTCGTAGGATGTCAGCAGCCAAAGGCACCGATTAACCGGGTCATACTCTAAACTCGACAGGCCGAGTGGTTTAGGCAGCAGCGGGTGGGTGACGGCCGGGCTGAAGTCGGTCACCACCCGCCAGTCGTTGAAAAGCTGAATGCGGTCTTCGCCGTTGAGCTTACCGACCGTGTAGCTGACGGCGACGATTTTATTGACGTAGGTGAAGTTCTCAAACGTTTTTCCCACTTCCCGAATGCCAAACAGCAACTGCTTGTCGGTTGCCGCCAGCCCCTCGATTTTAAAATACGGGGCAGCACCCGGCAGCGCGTCCGTGGCCAGCACTCGCGCCAGATGCTGCCGGAAACCCACCGACGTCGTGTGCTGACCGGATGGCATCAGCACGTGCGGGTGCTGCTCGTCGCCTTTGCGCCAGTAGAGGATGGTGTTGTAGCCGTCCCAGTCCCGGCTGTCGGGTTTGACCCGGTCGAAGGCGGTCGTCAGCAGAACGAATTTGCCGTCGGGGGTTTGGGTGAAGTCCTCGTATTTCCGGCCGACGGAGTACGCTGCTTCGGTTCGGTAGGTTGGGAGCCGGGCCGTGTCGGATGGCGCGAGGGAGTCGACACGAAAAACCGAACTTAGTCCTGCTGGCATATCCTTATCATTGCCTACCCAAACGGTCCGGCCATCGGCGAACACCGCCGACGCTTCGCACCAGACGGGTTTATCGTTTATGGACGTGCCGGGGGCGAAGCAGGTAAGCAACCCTTCCCGGATGATGTTGGCCCGAACGCGGAGGGGATCGAACGGCCGGGCCATTTTCGGGGTACAGCCCGAAAGGGACAGGATGGCGGCAAGAGTGAATAGACGGTAGTTCATGTAACGTAGAGTTAGTCGGTTCGTTGGTGTCGATGCGCCAG
>JAYTAC010000173.1:0-1836 GCA_043737755.1 Spirosoma sp. | reverse complement strand
CGTATGACACGGTCGTTTCGGCACTGTTAGCTGTTGACTGATAACTGTTCGCTGTTCTGCACCTTTCCCCCCGCCCGTTTGTTATTTCTGTAGCACATTTTCGCGATCTCCTATGCAATCGGCTGTAGACATCACCCTCGATATTGAGCAAATCCGTAAGGACTTTCCGGTTCTCAACCAGCAGATCAACGGTCGGCCGTTGGTCTACCTCGACAACGCGGCTACGAATCAGAAACCGCAGTCGGTTATCGACGCGCTGTCGCAGTATTACGAAGGCTACAACGCTAACATTCACCGGGGCATTCACCAGCTTGCCGAGCAGGCCACGGCCGCTTTTGAAGCGTCGCGCCGGGCGGTGCAGTCGTTTCTGAATGCGAAACATTGGGAGGAAATCATCTTTACCTACGGCACCACCGACGGCATTAACCTCGTGGCGCAGAGTTACGGCCGCAAGTTTCTGAAGGAAGGCGATGAGATCATCATCTCCACGATGGAGCACCACTCCAACATCGTACCGTGGCAGATGCTGTGTGAAGAGCGCGGCTGTGTGCTGCGGGTGATTCCGGTCGATGACAACGGCGAATTGATTATTGACGAATACGAAAAGTTGCTGTCGGAGCGCACCAAGCTGGTTTCGGTCGTTCACGTGTCGAACTCGCTCGGCACGATCAACCCCGTCAAAACCATCATCGACATGGCCCACGGCGTTGGGGCGGTCGTGCTCATCGACGGGGCGCAGGCATCCTCGCACCTCGATCTTGACGTGCAGGCTCTCGACGCTGATTTCTACGTTTTTTCGGCCCACAAACTTTATGGCCCAACGGGGATGGGTGTTCTCTACGGCAAAAAAGCCATTCTGGACAGTATGCCGCCGTACCGGGGCGGGGGCGAGATGATTAAGGAAGTGACGTTCGAGAAAACGACGTACAACGAATTGCCTTACAAGTTTGAGGCCGGAACGCCCAACATCGCCGATGTGGTAGCCGTAAAAACCGCGCTGGAATACATGGACAACCTGGGTAAGGAGAACATTGCCGCCCACGAGCAAGACCTGTTGCAATACGCCACCGAGCAACTGAGCGAATTAGACGGGCTGCGCATCGTTGGTCAGGCGAAAGAAAAAATCGGCGTCGTGTCGTGGGTGATGGACGGCATCCACCACCAGGACACGGGCGTCATTCTGGATCAGCAGGGCATCGCCGTCAGAACGGGGCATCACTGCTGTCAGCCGCTGATGCAACGCTTCGGCATCGCCGGAACCACGCGGGCGTCGTTCGCCGTTTACAACACCAAAGACGAGGTAGACAAACTCGTGACGGGTATCCGCCGAGTGCAGAAAATGATGTTGTAACGCTTGAAACCAAAAGATTATGACGCCAGTATTAACCAAAGTTCTGTTGAGTAAAACTCAGATTCTGGACAGTTTCGACCAGCTACCTGATCGCATTTCTGCCGATGCTTTGATTGAACACATTTTGTTTATTCAAAGCGTTGAGGACGGGATTCAGCAGGCTGAATCCGGGCAAACTACGTCGCACAAAGATGCCATGCAGGAAATTCGCTCGTGGAAGAAGTAACATTGATCTGGGCCGATAAAGCGAAGGAACAAACTCGCGACATATACAGCTATTTGTACGACGGTAGTATAACGTATGCGACAAGTTGGGTCGATGAAGTCGAGCGCAAGTTGGATAATCTGCTCACGTTTCCAGAGATGGGCCGAATTGTTCCGGAATTCAGCGTTTCATTTATTCGGGAGGTGTTCGCCGGACAATATCGCATTGTTTACACATTTCAGAACAACATTATCACGGTTGTCAGTGTGCGTTCTATGCA
>JAYTAC010000172.1:0-1840 GCA_043737755.1 Spirosoma sp. | reverse complement strand
TCTTCGAGCCACGCCAACCGGAACGGTTCCATCGCTTTGCCAATCTGAATGGCGGTGTTCACGTCGAAATGGCCGAAATGGTCGGCCGACAGGGGCGTATCGTAGCCCACAATCTCCCGAACGCGGCCAACGTGCTCCACTAACTTGTCCAGTCCTTTTTTGGTAACCTGAATGCGCGTGAACGGGTGCTTTGTCATGGCGTAGTTGCCCATTTTACCGCCCGTCGTGGGATTATACGCATTTTTGACACTCCACTGACTTGCCCCCACGAGCATCCCCGGCTGGTCGGCGAGCATCCCAATGCCGAAGTCCATTTTCATGAACGAGTAGCCCGCGTCGCGCCGTTTGGTCATGTTCTGAGCGAACTCCTCGTAGTTTTTACCCTCCGGCGTATCAGCGTAGAGCCGGATATAGTCGCGGTATTTGCCACCCAGCAGTTGATAAACCGGCACGTTATAGGCTTTCCCGGCGAGGTCCCACAGGGCCATCTCAACGCCACAGACGCCCCCGGCCGCCCGGCCTTGCCCGCCAAACTGCTTGATCTGCTTGAAAATCTGCTCCACGTTGCACGGATTCTTACCCAGCAACCGGCTTTTGAGCATCAGCGCATAGTTGGCACTGGCCCCGTCTCGCACCTCGCCCCAGCCCACCAGACCCTGGTTGGTGTCGATGCGGATAATGGGGCTGCTGAACGGAACCCCGCTCAAAATAGCCACCCGCATGTCCGTAATCTTCAGGTCCGACGGTTTGGAGTCGCGCGACACTTTCTGGGTGATAAACTCCAGTTCGCGGTCGGGCTGATTGTCGAACGAGAGACCCAGCGACAGACCGCCTAACCCGGCGTTGCGCAGGAAATTCCGACGGTCGGACGACGGTCCGGGGGTCAATAATCGGGAGAGACTGTTTTTCATGGCGAAGGGGTTGATCTTGGTTCAGCACTATTAATCTGTAAAATAAGTCAACCCCAGTATTTTACTTATCGGACTGACTTTTCAAGAAAAATTAGACTAACGCACTCAGTGTCAATATGAAAAAAGTAGTCTCGCATAGCCTGTCTCTGCTGACGATCATCGTCCTCTCGGGAAGTTTTTTTGCATCGGCTCAGCGCGTCGGCTCTTCGCCCGAGCACGTCACGGCCCTAACGGCCAACTGGAAAGGCGAACGCTCGGCCGATGGTCGGCCGAAGGTGTCCGATCTGGTGCTGGACCGGTTGCAAACCTGTACGCTGGAACAGATTTGGGGGTATCTGGGCAACAAGGGCTACCGCAATCAGGTCGAGAAAAACTGGATCATGCTTAACCCCGGCCAAACCATGACCGGCCGCGTGGTGACGGCCCAGTTCATGCCCACCCGCCCCGACCTCGACAGTTTGGTCCGGGCGCAGGGCAAAGCCGAAGGTCGGTCGCAGAAGGGCGGCATCAACATCTGGCCCATCGACGTGCTCACCAAAGGCGACGTGTACGTGGCCGACGGCTACGGAAAAATCAAAGACGGTACGCTGATCGGGTCGAGTCTGGGCAATGCGATCTACGGCAAAACCGGCAAGGGCGTTATCTTCTACGGATCGGTGCGCGACATGCAGGAACTCAAAGACACCAAAGGCTTCAACGCGTGGGTGAAAGGCCACGACCCGTCCTACATCAAAGACATGACGCCGACGTCCATCAACGCGCCCATCCGCATCGGTGAGGTCACGGTGCTGCCCGGCGACGTGGTGTTCGCCAACGAATACGGGACGGTATTCATCCCGGCTCACCTCGTGGAAGGATTGGTGTCGGCGTCGGAGATGACCGCCCTGCGCGACGAGTTTGAGCGGGTGCTGCTGCAACAAAGCAAATAC
>JAYTAC010000171.1:0-4732 GCA_043737755.1 Spirosoma sp. | reverse complement strand
CCACCGCCGATCACCAAATTGCGCACGTATACGTCAACGACCGCAGCGTCATGGAAAAAGTCCGGGCGTTGCTGGAAAAGACGCCGGGTGTTGAACTGGTGCTGGACAAGGCGCAGCAGAAAGCCTATCATATCGACCATGAGCGGTCCGGCGATTTTGTGGTCATGGCCGACGCCGATAGCTGGTTCACCTACTATTACTGGCTCGACGACGCCCGCGCCCCGGATTTTGCCCGCATGGTCGCCATTCACCAAAAGCCCGGCTACGACCCCGTCGAGCTGTTTATGGACCAGACCAATCCACTGGTGAAGCTAAAGGCGGGTTGTAAACTGGCCCGCAAAATGCTTGGTTTTCGGTATCTGATGAACGTGATTTCGTTGGATGCCACGCTCGTCAAAGGATCGCATGGGCGCATCGGCACGGCGCGGGAACACCACCCGGTATTTGTCAGTAGTCACGACGTGGGGCAGTCGCTGGAAGCAACGGCGGTGTACGACCGGATTTGGGAAACGATGACGGCGGGGGTTACCGTTTGACAAAAACCCGTAATTTAGGGGTATGAAAGCTTTCGTTGTTCTCCTGTTTCTGACCGCAGCCTGCACCGCCAATCGCCCGTCGTCGGTGAATGCACCCGCCGACGGAGCGGAATATTACCAACCCAACCGGCCCGAATACGCCGTCAGGAAGCAGCTTTTGCCCGACCCCACCGGTGGCCTCGGTCATTCGCAGGACCCCGACATCCGGGTGACGGACATCCGGCTGACGGCGACCTACACCGTGCTGTACCTGACGTTTGGCAAAGACCGCACCGACCGCGACAACAATTACTACGGCTCCAGCAGCATTTCGTTCAGCCCGAAAGGCGTAATCGCAACGTCGGATGGCAAACGTACCTACAAACTGCTCAAAACGGAAGGTATTCCAATGTCGCCGGAAACGCGCGAAATCAAGAACGACGAGCGGGTTCCGTTTGTACTGTATTTTGAGCGTTTAGACCCTGACGTGCAGTCGTTTGATTTGTTTGAATGCCGGAGTGACAACCAGAGTTCGTGCTTCAACGTGGCGGGTATGCGTCTCGACAATGCCGTGGACGCTTCTACCCGGCAACCCAGGTGAGGACGAATTTCTGCGTTGCTCACACACCTAAACGCATGAATTGGCCGTTAAAAAGGTCATTGTAATCACATAGTTTTAGTGTACTTATGCCATTTTCTTCCTCTTCAAAAAGCCGTTTACGCCAGACATTTCCCCCTTTTCTATTCGCTTCGTTGCTGTTTATCAGTCTATTGGCAGTCGCTCAGGTCAATTTGAAATACAGAATGCTCACCGGGTATGCACTCAACACCGACGCACCCGTCAACAAAGGCAAACCAACGATGTTTGTGTTCGAGCAGGCCGAAACGTTCGGGCAGGTGTTCGGATTAGCGGGTCGGGCTGCCAGTTCAGGCCCGGCAACGACGACAAACAGGCGTCCGGGTCCCGGCCCCGATTTCAGCAAAGAAATGATTATCGGCATCGCGATTCCGCCCACCAACAAGCCGCCCAAACTTTCGGTCAGCAAGGTATTCGTCCAGGATTCGATGCTGACCGTTCGATACATCAGCCTGAAGGACACAACCGATGGCGCACCGAAGGCCCTCACGGTGCAGCCGATGCTACTGTTGGCCATTCCCCGGCAAACCGTGCGCAGAACCCGGCTGGTCGAAAACGGCAAAGTGGTACAGACGATCAAAAAGCGGGAGAGCGAGTAAACGGGCGCAAAAGTGGGTATGTTGGTGGTTTGCCACCCACCGCACCCGCCAATGTCGCCCGACAACCCACACGACAGATTCTTCAAAGAAGCTTTTTCGCAACCCGAGATTCTGATTGATTTTCTGAACGTCTTCGCCCCGGAAGCCGTCCGTGAACGCATTGATTATACAACCCTGACCCGCGAAGTCGACACGTTTACCGACGAGCAATTAGCCGAACACTTCGCTGATCTGGTTTTTTCGGTGCAGTACGGTGGTCAGTCTATCCGACTCGTGTTGCTGCTCGAACACAAAAGCTACATCGAAGAGCATCCGCACTTTCAGATCAACCAGTATCTGCTCAACCTTTGGGGAAGTCAGATCAAGCAAAAGCAGCCACTGACGCCGGTGCTGCCGGTCATTGTGTATCACGGCAACCGGCGGTGGAAGCAACGCAGCGTACCGGACTATTTTTCGCCCTTCGACGAGACGTTACGGCCCTACCTGCCCGCATTCGACTACTTGTTGATCGACCTATCAACACTCTCCGACGAACGCTTACCCACGCTGAGGTCCGATTATGCCCGGCTAACGGCTATTCTGCTGCAAAACAGCCGTCGCAAGCGCGAACTGACCCAGCGGCTCGATGCGTTCGCTGACGTTGTCCGGCGATTGGTTGAAACGCCGGGCGGACAACGCTTTGTCGGGACCGGCTTTCTTTATTTGTCCTACACATCGGGGTTGACCAAAATCGAACTATTGGGTATCTTTAGCCGTATTTCTTCACAAACCAAATCTACCACCATGACAGCCGCTGAAGAGTTGCTACAGGAAGGACGCCAGCAAGGATACCAGCAAGCCAAGCAGGAGACGGTGACAGCCGCTGAAGAGTTACTACAGGAAGGACGCCAGCAGGGATACGAGCAAGGGTATCAGAAAGCCATGACGGCTATCGAAGAGTTACTACGGGAAGGACGCCAGGAGGGATATCAGCAGGCCATGCAGGAGACGGTGACAGCCGCCGAAGAACTACGTCGGAACAAAATTAAATTCGTTGGTGCCATGCTCAGGTTAGGTTCCGATGCATCTTTCATTGCGTCGGCGACTGAATTGCCATTAGCTGAAGTGGAAGCGATTATTAACGAGATCAACCGCGCCGGAGCCATCTGAGGGTCCTGTTTTTTCGCTGCTGCGCCAAAGCGAACCCAGCCGGTTCGCTTTTTTGTTGGGTGCAGCATGTACGGGCGGCTTAAGCCGCCCGTACCCCCTACCTTTGCATTTATTTTTTCAATCGCCCGAGCGATCAGACTCCATCAAACGTGACGTATTCCCAATATGAATCCCTTGATTATGCGCAGGTTGCGGCCGAGGTTTTAACTTACTGGACCCAGAATCAGGTATTTGAACGCTCGGTGAGCATCCGCGATGGTCAGCCCCGGTTTACGTTTTACGAAGGACCACCATCGGCCAACGGAACGCCCGGTATTCACCACGTGATGGCCCGGACGATCAAAGATATTTTTTGCCGCTACAAAACGTTGCAGGGATTTCAGGTCGAGCGGAAAGGCGGCTGGGATACGCATGGCCTGCCCATCGAACTACAAGTCGAGAAGGAACTCGGCATCACCAAAGACGACATCGGCAACCCGGCCTCGGCGAAGTACGTCAGCGTCGAAGACTACAACCGCAAATGCCGCGAAACGGTCATGCGCTTCACGAATGAGTGGAACGATCTGACCCGGAAAATGGGCTACTGGGTCGACCTCGATAATCCGTATATCACCTACAAAAATGAGTATATTGAGTCGGTCTGGTATCTGCTCAAACGTCTGTACGACAAGGGATTGCTCTACAAAGGCTACACCATTCAGCCGTTTTCGCCGAAGGCGGGCACGGGCCTGAGTTCGCACGAACTGAACCAGCCCGGCACCTACAAAGACGTTCGGGACACAACCGTAGTGGCGCAGTTTCGGGTGAAGCCCACCGACAAATCGACGTACCTCTCCGACGCAGCCAAGTCCGATGACGTGTACATTTTAGCCTGGACAACCACGCCCTGGACGCTGCCCGCCAACTCCGCCCTGACCGTCGGCAAGGACATCGATTACGTGCTTGTCAAAACGTTCAACGCGTACACCTTTGAGCCGATCAACGTCGTGCTGGCGAAGGCGTTGGTAAGCCGGTGGTTCGATGCTAAGAGCGAAAACGGTGATTTTGCCGCCTATAAACCGGGCGATAAATTGGTACCGTGGACGTTGGTGACGACGATGAAAGGCAGTCACCTGACCGACATCGAATACGAGCAACTCATGCCCTACGTTACCCCACCCCACCCTAACCCTCCCCTAAAAAAAGGGGAGGGAATTGCCTTCCGGATCATTTTGGGCGATTTCGTGACGACCGAAGACGGTACGGGCATTGTGCATACGTCGCCGACGTTCGGGGCCGATGACTTCCGGGTGGCGCAGGTCGCCGGGATTCCGTCCATCATGGTCAAAGACGAAACCGGGAAAGACGTACCTATCGTGGATCGGCAGGGGCGGTTTGTGGCCGAGATCACGGACTTTGCCGGGCGGTACGTGAAGGAAGAATATTACTCCGATGAAGAACGCGCCGACCCGAGTTTCAGGCCGACCGACGTGCTCATCGCCATCAAACTGAAAGAGGAAAACAAAGCGTTCCGGGTCGAGAAGTACGAGCACCCGTACCCGCACTGCTGGCGCACCGACAAGCCAATTTTATACTACCCGCTCGATAGCTGGTTTATCCGTACGACGGCCGTGAAAGACCGGCTCGTGGAACTCAACAAAACCATCAACTGGCAACCCGAAAGCACCGGCACCGGCCGCTTTGGCAACTGGCTCGAAAACCTCGTCGACTGGAATCTGTCGCGCAGCCGCTACTGGGGAACGCCGTTACCGATCTGGCGCACGGAGGATGGGAGAGAAGAGGTGTGCGTGGGGTCCGTTTCGGAGTTGAAGGAACGAGTCGAAAACGCGCAA
>JAYTAC010000170.1:0-1845 GCA_043737755.1 Spirosoma sp. | reverse complement strand
CCGAGAAAAAACGCACGTTTCGCTCGGGCGACGTAGACCCGAAGCTGATTCAATTGGTAAGTGCTTACCTGCTCTGCGCTGCGTTCTGGCTTGTTTTGGGCACGCTCGTCGGCTGGTATGTGGGCATTAAATTCGTCCGGCCCGACGTCGATCACCTCGCGTGGCTGTCGTTTGGGCGGCTGCGGCCCGTGCACACCAACATGGTCTTTTGGGGCTGGACCTCGCTGGCAATGCTGGGGCTGGGTTATTTTGTGGTGGCCCGCACCGGCAACACCCGTCTGTTCAGCTACCGGCTGGGCTGGGTGTCGCTGCTGCTCATCAATGCCAGTGTCATCATCGGGTCGATTTGTTTGATGGCGGGTCTCAACAACGGCGGGGGCGAATACCGCGAATACGTCTGGCCGGTGATGCTGCTGTTCGCTATCGGGCTGATCAGCGCATTCGTCAACTTCTACCAGACCGTTGCCCGGCGCACAACCGGCGAAATCTACATCTCGAACTGGTATATGCTGGCGGGTTTGGTCTGGGCCATCACCCTCTCGGTCATCGCTTACCTGCCGTTTTATCAGAACGGGCTGGGCGAAACCGTCATTCAGGGTTACTACATGCACATGGGCGTGGGGATGTGGTTTATGACCTTCACGCTGGGTCTGGTCTATTATTTTCTGCCCATGTCGCTCAACAAGCCCATTTATTCCTATTCGCTGGGCGTTTTGGCGTTCTGGACGCAACTGTTGTTTTACTCCCTCATCGGCACCCACCACTACGTATTCAGCCCGGTGGCGTGGTGGCTGCAAACCATCGCCATTGTCTTCAGCGCGGGTATGTTTATTCCGGTGCTGGCCGGCACGACCAATTTTCTGATGACCCTCAAAGGCAGTGGCAAACACATCGCCGACAGTTACTCGTTGCCGTTTCTGCTGGTGGGTATCCTGTTCTATTTCGTCGGGTCGGTGCAGGGGTCGATGCAGGCGTTTCGGTTTACGAACCTTGTCTGGCATTTCACGGATTTCAACGTGGCCCACTCCCACATCACCATGTATGGCATCGTGGCCTTCCTGCTCTGGGGCTGCATTTATACGGTAGCCCCCCGATTTTTGGGCCGCGAGCCAAAGCAATTGTTGGTGGGCGTTCACTTCTGGCTTGCCCTCATCGGGCTGCTGGCCTACGTGGTGCCGCTGATGGTGGGCGGTACGCTCAAAGGATTGAGTTGGATGGCCGACAAACCGTTCCTGGAGAGCGTGGTGCTGATGGCTCCCTTCTGGCTCTGGCGGGCCATCGGCGGTACACTGATGCTGCTCTCGCACCTTGTTTTTGCGTATAATCTGTATGATATGCTGCTCCGAAAGCCGGTTGTGCGGACTTCCCTTCCTCGTTTAACGTCCTTAGCTCATGCTTGACTTTCATAAAAATCACCGGTTATTGGTGGGTACGGCGGGCGGTATCTTTCTGTTTCTGAGCCTGCTGATTGCCGTCAATCCGGCTTATACGGTGCAGGAAAACAACGCCCCGCTGCCCGGTTCACTGGCCGCCAACGCCGAAATAACGGCGGGTATGCACGTCTTCGTTGAGGAGGGCTGCGTGGCCTGCCATACCCAGCAGGTTCGTAACATCGACATGGACAAGATGTGGGGCGGCAGGCCCGGCATCCCCGCCGATTATGCCTGGCGGCAGCGAATCGACAACCTGCGGGCCACGCCTTCCACCCTGGGCACCGAGCGCACCGGCCCCGACCTGACCGAGATCGGCGAGCGGCAACCGAGCGAAACCTGGCACTACCTGCACCTGTACAACCCCCGCACCGTGGTGAAAGAATCCATCATGCCCGCTCACCCGTGGCTGTTT
>JAYTAC010000169.1:0-1846 GCA_043737755.1 Spirosoma sp. | reverse complement strand
GTGACGCAGCCTACGCTGACGGCCTACGAGAAGAATAAAATTGAGGTGACCATGCCCGCCACCAACGTTACGGATGCCAGCGTCGCCATCTACGACGCACAAAATGTGCTGGTTCACGCCGGGAAGTTTACGGGGGCAACCCGCCGGTTCGACCTGTCGTCGCTGCCCGAAGGTGCCTACACCTTTGTCCTGGGACCGGAACAGAAACGCTTCTCGTCCCGCATCAACATCGCGAAGTAAATCACACCGCCAACCGTGACCCGGCTTTCCGGACAGGCCGGAGCCACCTGACTGAAACGCCCCGACTGTTTGCAAGCAGCCGGGGCGTTTTGACGTGTAAAAAGAGCAGTTCGGGCGGATCAGCGGGTCAGGTGCGCAGCCGCCTTTTCGTCCACCATCCAGATCAACTCCCCGCCTACCGGCCGGATTACCTGCGCCGGGTACGTGTCCGGCTGGTAGTCGCCTTCCAGCACGGCTCGCAGCGGAGCGGCTTTTTTGGGACCTGCCACCAAAAACAGGACGCAGGAGGCCCGGTTCACAACGGGGGCCGTCAGCGTCAGCCGGTACATGGTCTGCTGATCGAGGAAATACGCCTTCGTCCAGGCCGTCTGCTCGTGGACAACCGTCGTACCGGGAAACAACGAAAGCGTATGACCGTCGTCGCCCAGGCCAAGCAGAACGAGGTCGAACGTCAATTCAGAATCACCGAAATAGTTGTGCAGAATCCGGTCGTAGTCGGCTGCGGCTGCGTCGGGTTCGAGATCGGTGCGCCAGACGTGAATCTGGTCTTCGGGCGTGAACACGTGGCCGAGGAGTGTGTCGTAGGCCATACCCGCGTTGCTCAGCGGATCATCAATGAGAACGTAGCGTTCGTCGCCCCAGAATACGTGCAGCTGCAGCCACGGAATCTGGTCGGCATGGGGCGATTTGGCCAATAGCTCGTGCAACGCTTTGGGCGTGCTGCCCCCCGACAGCGCGATGGTGAACCGGTCCTGCTTTTTCAGCACGTTCCGGATGCGTTTCGCCACGAAGTCAGCCGCTGCTTTGGCTAAATCGGCGGGGTTCTTTTTGACAATCAGTTGCACGGGTTTTCCGGCTCTCAGCTCAGTATCCATCGCTACGTCTATTCGTTGGTTGTCCAGTGGAATCCGTCTTTCTCAACGAGTTGACTGGCGGCTTCGGGTCCCCACGAGCCGGGTGCGTAGTTGGGAAAATCGGCGGGGGCTTCGCGGCTCCAGGCGTCTAAGATCGGCGTCACGACCTGCCAGGCCGCTTCAACCTGATCGGCCCGCATGAACAGCGTGGCGTCGCCGGTCATCACGTCCAGCAGCAGTGTTTCGTAAGCTTCCGGCTCCTGCCCGTCGTAGGCCGTTTTGTAACTGAAGACCATTTCCACGGGGTCGAGGGCGAGGGTTTGACCGGGACGTTTGGCCTGAAACCGCAGCCGGATGTCCATGTCGGGCTGAATGCCGATGCTGAGCCGGTTCGACTGCCAGGTTTTGGCCGCTTCGTCGGGAAAGGCGAAGTCAGGAGCGGCTTTGAACTGAATCGTGATGACGGTTGACTTTTCGGGCATAAACTTACCTGTGCGCAGGTAAAACGGCACGTTCTCCCACCGCCAGTTGTCGACGTAGAGTTTAACAGCCGCAAACGTCTCGGTGGCAGAATCGGGCACCACGCCCTGTTCCTGCCGGTAGCCGGGTGCTTCCCGGTCGCCTACGCTGCCCGGCCCGTACTGCCCCCGCACGGCCACTTCGTTCACCTGTTCGGGTTTGATGCGCCGGATGGCGTTGAGCACACTCACCGTTTTGTTGCGCACTTCGTTGGCATCGAAGTTTACGGGTGC
>JAYTAC010000168.1:0-1846 GCA_043737755.1 Spirosoma sp. | reverse complement strand
GCGACCCATCCGCCCGGAGATTCGTGGCCACATTGGTATGCTGAAAATTGTCGCTCCCCGCCACGTTGCCGAACAGATTCAGGCGTTTGGCGCGGTGGTTCAGGTCAACGGCGGCATTGGCCCGGTGGTGGTCGCTTTGGCCGTAGCCGCCCGATGCGCTGCCGTTCAAACCGAGGCTCTTGTCGCGCCGAAACCGGATGTTGATAACGCCTGCTCCGCCCTGCGCATCGAACCGCGCCGACGGATTCGTAATCAACTCCACCGTGCCGATGTTCGACGCGGGCGTGGCCCGGAGCAGGTTGGCCAAATCGTTGGCGGACAGGTTGGTCGGTTTACCATCGATAAATACGTTTACGCCCTGTTTACCCGCCATGCGGATGTTATCG
Organism: Spirosoma sp.; assembly: GCA_043737755.1. Classification (GTDB taxonomy): domain Bacteria; phylum Bacteroidota; class Bacteroidia; order Cytophagales; family Spirosomataceae; genus Spirosoma. Next base: position 1,460 of record JAYTAC010000168.1, on the reverse strand, counting down.
TTCGGGTCGATCACCACGCCGGGAGCCTGTTGCAGCAGTTCGTAGGCGGTTTTGCCCTGGGCCGTGGCGTCGGCGGCTACGTTCAGCACGGTTTTGTCTACCTGTTGCTCTACGAGTGATTTCCGCGCCCGAACCGTCACCGAAGCCAGCGTTTTATCGGCAATCCGCAGCGTCATTTCCAGTACGACAGGCTGCCCGGCCCAAACCGTCACGACCGTACCGACGTTGGTCATGCCCACGAGCGATGCCTGAACTCGGTATGTGCCGTCGGGCAGGTTCGTAAATGCGTACTGTCCGGCGTCGTTGGTCAGCGTGCCTTTTGCGAGGGTAGAGTCCGCAACGCCGAGGAGTTTGATCACCGCAAACGACGCGGGCAGGTTGTGGTCGTCCCGGACGGTACCCGTGACGGTGCCGGTCAGGGATTGGGCCATCGCGGGCAGCGCGGTGAGAAACAGCAGGAGAACAAGCAGGGTAGCGGAGCGAACCATAATCTCGGGCGGTTTAGTGCGTGATTGGTGAGCCAAAGGTGGTATGCCGATGCCCGTTGTTTCGACTCAGATTTAAGTTGAGACGGCTCAGGTTATGATTTGAGCCGCCCTCGCCCATTTATCGTTATTTTTGCCCCCACAAACGCATACCGCTATTTTTTATGATTGACATTGGCCGCATGAACACCCTCACCGCCCGGCGCATCACCAGCGTTGGGTTTTACTTAGGTGATCCAACCACCGGAGCGGGCGATCCGGCAGACGATATTCTGCTGCCCAAAAAATACGTGCCGGAGTCGCTGTCGGTCGGCGATGACATCGGGGTGTTCGTCTACAAAGATTATGACGACCGCCCCATTGCCACCACGCTGACGCCCCACATCCTGCGCGACGAGTTTGCGCCGTTGCCGGTAGCGGCCGTTTCCAGCGTGGGCGCGTTTCTGGAATGGGGTTTGGAAAAACACCTGCTCGTGCCCTACGCCGAACAAAGCCGCCCGCTGGAAGTGGGGCAGTGGTGCGTGGCGTTTATGTACCTCGACGTAGAAACCAACCGGCTCGTCGCATCGACCAAAGTGAGTAAGTTCCTGGACGGTGACGCGTCGGACCTGCTCGAAAATGACCCCGTCGATCTGTTAGCCTACGAAATCACCGACCTCGGCGTCAACGTCATCATCAACGACCGTCACAAGGGGTTGCTGTACCACAACGAAATTTTCCGGCCGGTGACCGTCGGCGACCGAATGCCGGGTTTTATTAAACACGTTCGCGACGACGGGCACGTTGATGTGAGTCTGCAACAAATTGGCTTTCAGAAAGTTGAACCCGGTGCTCAGGTAATTTTGGATGCGCTCAGGGCCAACAAAGGCTTCCTGCCCCTGACTGACCATAGCGACCCGCAGGCCATCTACGAAGCTTTGGAGATGAGCAAGAAAACGTTCAAGAAAGCGATTGGTACGCTGTACAAAGACCGCA
>JAYTAC010000167.1:0-4738 GCA_043737755.1 Spirosoma sp. | reverse complement strand
TGAAGCCCCTTGGCACGATGGTATCCTATGGCAATGCCAGCGGAGCCGTACCGCCGTTTGCCCCGGCTCTGCTGGCGGCCAAAGGCTCATTGATGTTTACCCGCCCGACGTTGGGGCACTACACCCTGACGCGGTCAGCATTGCTGGAACGCGCCGGGTCGGTGCTCAACCAGATCGCGTCGGGCGAACTCAACCTGCTCATTCAGCCACCCTACGCACTAACCGACGCAGCCCAGGCCCACCGCGACCTCGAAAGTCGCGGCACCACGGGTAAGCTACTGCTCGTGCCGTAAGCAAGTGGGTCAGCCCGCTTACCGCCGACTGACCCACGAGTTCAAAAACCAAATACCTCTGCCTACAACTCCCGCACCCAAATGTTACGGAAGCCGACCGGGTTGCCGTGGTCCTGCAACAGAATCGGACCCGCGCCGTGGGCCTGCACCTTTGGGTAACCGATGTACTCGGTTGTGCCCCGGATGGCCGCGTGGTTCTGCACCAGCACCCCGTTGAGCAACACCGTCACGTAGGCATAGTCCATCATCAGACCGGCTTTGTTGAAGCGGGGAGCCTGGTACACGATGTCGTAGGCCTGCCACTCGCCCGGCTTGCGGCTGGGGTTGGCCAACGGGATCGTCTGCTTGTAAATTGAGCCGACCATGCCGTTCACATACGTGGGATTGTTGTAGTTGTCGAGCACCTGCAATTCGTAGCGGCCCTGCAAGAAGATACCGCTGTTGCCGCGCCCCTGCCCGTTACCTTCGACTTTTTCGGGCGTTTTGAACTCCAGATGCAACTGGAAGTCATTGAACTCTTTTTTTGAGCGGGCCGAAAAGCCTTTGGTCGAATACATCACGCCGTCGGTCACGGGCCATTTTAGTGCTCCCTCGTTGACTTTCTCCCAACTCGCGGGCGAATAGCCTTTGATAGCTACCCACTGATCGGTGTTTTTGCCGTCGAACAGCACGACAGCGTCGGACGGGGGCGTGGTGCCCGACGTGCTGGCCGAGGTCATTCCCGGTGTGATGACGGGCGGCACCGGCTCCCATATTTCGGTGGACTCGGGCGACTGTTTGGTCGGCTGTACCTGCGCCATCGACACAACAGACGCCGTTATCAGGGCAGCGCAAACGGCAAGGGATAAGGACTGGTTTTTCATGAAAACGGTTAGGGTTGATTAATCACCAATAGAACGTCCAAATATAGGGTAAATGGTGAACGACGTCCTTTTGTGGAGAAAAAATGGTAAATTTCGGGCAGTAACTTTCACCCTTCATTCATGAAAAAACATACCCCTGCGGCCCGCCTTTGCTGGCTGCTGTGTATCGGCTGGCTAAGCACCGGACTGGCAGGTTGTGGCTTAGTGATGGCCCAGCCCTCCCCCACCACGCCCGGCACTCCGCTCCCACTCAACGACCTGGGCGCGTTTACGGCCTCAACGCCCAACTGGCGCATCGTCGGCGGTGTCCGGGCCGATCTGAACAAAGTCAACACAATCGCCACCAACAACGGCACGGGTGTTCTGGCCAATGTTCCGCTGCCCGCCAAAGCCGGACAATCAACCTATGGGCAGCAATTCAACCTGATGACGACCCTGCAACACGGCGACGCCGATCTGGAATTGGATTACATGATTGCGGCCAAATCGAATTCGGGGGTGTATTTGCAGGGGCGTTACGAGGTGCAGTTGTTCGATAGCTGGGACGTTCGCAGCCCGCGTACCGTCGACAATGGGTCGATCTACGAACGCTGGGACGACAAGCGGGCCGACGGGCAGCAGGGCTACGACGGTCACCCCGCCCGGCAGAATGCCAGCCGCGCCCCCGGCCTGTGGCAGCACCTGAAAATCTCGTTTCAAGCCCCGAAATTCAATGCAGGTGGGCAAAAAACGGACAACGCCCGGATGGTGCGTGTCGAACTCAACGGCGTGGTCATTCACGAGGACGTTGAACTGACTGGCCCCACCCGCGCGGCTGCCTTCGCCGACGAAAAACCCACCGGCCCGCTCATGTTCCAGGGCGACCACGGGGCGGTGGCGTTCCGCAACATCCGCTACGTCAGCTACGACAAACCCCGGCCCCAGTTGATGAACCTGAAGTACGCGGTGTACAAAGGCAAATTCGAGAAAGAGCCGGAATACGGCAAAATAGCCCCTGAATCGGCAGGCGCATCGACGGTGCTGTCGGCCGACGTGAGCCGGATGCCCAACGATTTTCTGATCCGCTACACGGGTACACTGCGCGTGGCCGAACCCGGTGAGTACAAGTTCGACGTGGGGGCACCAGGGGGCGGGGGTATGCTCAAAATCAACAATCAGTCGGTGGTAGCAGCGGGCGGCAACACCGGTAAGGTCACGCTGCCCAAAGGCGATCTACCATTCGAGTTGCTGTACGCCAAGTTTCAGGACTGGGCCAAACCGTCGATTGGGTTAGCCGTGGCCGGGCCGGGCATCCGGCAATACGCCATCAGCGAAGGCGGTGGCAACGATGGTGAAGAAGTGGACCCGATCATCATCGACGCATCGACCAACACGGTGCTGCGCAGTTTTATGGATATGACTGGAGAGAAGAATTCGCAGGGGCGCACACTCCGCGTGGTTCATGCCGTATCGGTGGGTAGCCCTGAACACATACACTACACGTATGACCTCGACAAGGGCGCGTTGGTGCAGGTTTGGCGCGGTTCGTTTTTGGATGCAACGCCGATGTGGAACGACCGGGGCGACGGCTCCTCGCGGCCAATGGGCATGGTTCAGCGCATGGGGACACCGGTGCTGTTTCTGACCAAACTCGCGTCGCCCCAGGCCAACTGGACCGCCGACACAACCGGTTCCGGCTACCGGCCCAAAGGCTACGTGCTGGACGATACCGACCGACCAACCTTCAAATACATGAGTTACGGCAGCTCAGTAGACGACAAAATCCGGGTTTTAGCAAACGGGCAGGGCGTTCAGCGCGAGGTCACGATTGCGAACCCGATGGGTGATCTTTACGCCCGATTAGCCAGCGGCACCACCATCAGCGCGATGGAAAATGGTATGTATCTCGTAGACGGTCAGTCGTATCTGCGAATCGACGATGCAGCCGGAGCTAAACCCACCATTCGGGACGCCGGTAACGGGCGGCAGGAGTTGATTGTGCCGGTGAACGGAAAAGTAATTTACTCGATCTTGTTTTGACACCATGAAAAAGATACTGACAACTCTTTTTGCCGTAGCCACGCTGCTGACGGTCCGGGCGCAGGAGTCGCCCAAAGAAGAAGATTTCTACAAGATTCTGAAAGTGTCGGCCCCCGAGGGTACACTGCTCGAGGTGGGTGGCCTGACGGTGCTGCCCGACGGTAACCTCGGCGTGGCCACGCGCCGGGGTGATGTCTGGATCGTAGAGAACCCGACGAGCCGTAAGCCGTTTTTCCGCAAGTTCGCGTCGGGCCTGCACGAGATTCTGGGGCTGACCAACAAAGACGGGGCACTCTACTGCGCCCAGCGGGGCGAACTCACCAAACTCATTGATACCGACAGAAATGGCAAGGCCGACGTGTTCGAGACGGTCTACGCCTGGCCACTGTCGGGGCACTACCACGAATACAGTTTTGGTCCGAAGATTGCGCCCGACGGTTCGTTTTTCGTGACGGGTAACGTGGCCTTTGGCGACGAAGAATGGTGGCGGGGCGAAAGCCGGGTGCCGTGGCGCGGCTGGACGATGAAAATCGGTGAAAACGGCACCATGCAGCCGTGGGCCACCGGGATGCGCTCCCCCTGCGGGCTGGGCATCTTCGACGGTGAACTGTTTTACGCTGACAACCAGGGCGACTGGATGGGATCGGGCGGCATCACGCACGTCAACAAAGGGTCGTTTGTGGGTCACCCCGCCGGTTTGCGCTGGACGGGCATGGCCAACTCACCCCTTAAACTGACGACCGAGCAACTCTACGCCAAAGTCGATCCGCGCCAGCGCCGGGGCGAAAACGGCCGCTATATCAAACCCGAAAACGTAGTCAACGAAACGCCGAACGTGCTGTATGCCGTAAAGGAGCAGTTTCCCAACGTCGACATCCAAACGCCCGCCGTTTGGTTGCCCCACGGCATTCTGGGCATTTCGAACTCTGAAATTCTGGAGATTCCGCAGGGCGTGTTCGGGCCGTTTGCCGGTCAGTTGGTGGTGGGTGACCAGGGCATGAGCAAAATCTCGCGGGTATTTATGGAAAAGGTCAACGGCGAATACCAGGGCGGAGCCATCGAACTGCGCAACGGATTCCGGTCGGGGGTGCTGCGGATGGCGTGGGGCAAAGATGGCTCGCTGTTCGTGGGCGAAACCAACCGGGGCTGGGGATCGGCGGGGGAAGCCAACGAAGGGCTGCAACGGCTGACGTGGAACGGGAACATGCCGTTTGAGATGCGCACGGTGAAGGCCACGCCCGACGGCTTCGAGGTGGAATTCACGAAGCCCGTCGACCGGAAATCGGCGGAGGATTTGGCGTCGTACCGGGTCGAGAGTTTCATCTACAAGTACCAGCCGGTCTACGGCAGTCCGACGATCAACAAAGAAACGCTGCCGCTGAAAGGCGTGAAAGTATCGGAAGATGGCATGAAGGCGCGCATCATTGTGAGCGACCTGCGCAAATACTACATTCACCAACTGACGCTCGACGGTGTCCGGGGTTCCGAAGGGTCCTACTCGCTCGTTCACCCGATAGCTTACTACACGCTCAATAACATTCCCGAGGGGCAGAAATTGGCCAT
>JAYTAC010000166.1:0-4745 GCA_043737755.1 Spirosoma sp. | reverse complement strand
CACCCGCACCCGCAGGGCAGTGCCCGGCTCCGTTGCGCCCGCTCGGCCATTGGCGTTGCAGGCCGCTAACCAGTTATACGTAAAATTGGCTTCGTTGACCGTTCCCGTCTGCACTGCTTTGAGCGTGATCGTGGGGTTATCGGTGTAGACCTGTAGCGTATATGGTCCGGCGTTGGTGGTAGGCGTCAGCTCGTTGACGACCGAAAAACTCACCGGCGAACCCGACAAACCCGTGTATTGCGGAGTGAAGGTTAAGTTGCGCTGACCGGCACTTATGGTCCGGCAACTCACCGTAGTGACGCCCGTGATGGCGAACGTGCCGGGCGTGGGCGGCACAACGACCGTCGCCGGGTTAACCGTGATGGTGAAGACCGACCGCGCAGTCAGATTGGAGGGGTCTGCCGCAATGACCGTCACGCTGAACGGCGACCCGACCGTATTGGAGAACGTCCCGCTGATTTCGCCCGCATTACCAACGATACTGACCGGAACCGAACTCAGACCACCTATGGAAAAACTCAGCGGCTGCCCGTCCGGGTCCGAGAAATTTGACGCTACGTTGTACGAAACCCGCTGACCGGCCGTAAACGTCAGATTACCGATAGCTGTAACGACTACCGGAGCCTGATTGACCGGCGGGGTGACGCCACCCGCGCAGGCCGCCAACCAATTGTAGGTAAAACTGGCTTCCCCCGCCGTGCCTTGCTATACTGCTTTTAGGATAATGACGGGGTTATCGGTGTACATGTTCAGGGTATACGGCCCGGCGTTGGTAGTCGGCACTAACTCACGAACCACCGAAAAACTAACCGGCGAACCACTCAATCCGGCATAGGTCGGTGCGAAGGTGAGCCGCCGTTCGCCCGCCGTAACGACCTGACAGGCAATCGTATTGACGCCCGTGATGGCGAATGTGCCGGGCGTTGGCGTTGGTGGCACTACGACCGGCGGTGGCGTTGTGCCGGAGCAGTAAGCACCAAAATCGAAGTTGAAACTTACCTCGGACGCAGCGTCACCCACGTACCGGGCTTTGAGCATCACCGACGTACCGCTGTTGGGATCGTTCCGCTTGGCCAGATCAATAATTCCGTTCGGATCGGTCGAGTAGCTTTTAACGCCGACGGCCGTGTATTCAACCACCCGGTTTGGATCGCCACCAATGCGGCCAAATACGAGTGCCCCGGTCTGACAAGTGTAGCTAAGGACCGTGACTGATAACGGTTGCGTACCCGTACTAACCGGATTGACCGCCCCTGTAACCGGAAGCGTTATGGTAGATGTGCCTACTTTGATAATGACATTACCATTGAACGAACCGCGCGTAAGCCCGGTCATGCGTATAGTCACCGGTATATCGAACGTGCCACTACCCAATAATAGGGTGTTCTGACTATAATTGGTTGAGTTGAAAAGTGCTCCTTCAAATCCGGTCGGAACATTAATCTGAAGTTGGTTATTCACTTCAAAATTTCGCCCAACTACCGTAAACGATTGCAGAGCCGACGGGCTTCCCTGCGTTGTTGAGAAGGCTGCTAACGTCGTGGGATTAATGGATAAAGAACCTGATGAATTGTTGGTGGTTACCGTACCAGTAAGCGGGATGGTAACCGATGCTGCACCGCCACCCTCTACCACTACCGTACCAGAATACTCTCCAGCCGCTAATCCTTCAATCAGTACAATTGTAGGAAATCGAACCCCAGTATTTGAGCGATCATAGTTTGTTGTTGCAGTACTCCTCCGCACGTTATCATTCCCAATTAACTGATAAGCCGGATTCGATGAGGTAAGCGTTAGCGAACCCGGAACACCCGTCAGGTTGGCACCATAGAGATCGACCGATTTAATGATGGGGCCACCACCTACACTGTATTTGAATTCGTTAGTGCCCGTTAGTGATGCAGTCGCAGCAATAACCGGTTGATTAGCGGTCTGTGTGACAATGCCAGCCAGAAAATACCCGTAGTCTAAGCTACTAACTTTCACTCGCAACAGGCTCCGGTGTCCTCCAATGGACAAACCGGCTGTCAAACGAACTTTTATTGTCGCCAAAACCGAACTGGCATCTGTGTACGGCACAATAACTGATGGACTAAAGTTTACGCCATCGCTGGAAACGGTGAACACCGACGGACTGTTGGAAACAACGGTTAGTGCCGCAGGGCCAGTCAGAAAATTACCTTCAATCGAAAAGTCCTGAGTAGCCGGTCCATCTCCCAAACTATACGTTAAGGTGTTCAACGTACTAACCCTGACATTCGGTGTTGTCAAATAAGTGAGTACCACATCGTCAATGGCCGTAACCGGGCGGTTTCCGCTGCCGGAGGTCGGCGTGTCGGAGATGATGCGAAGCCGGACCGGTCCACTATTGTTGCTCAAATTAGGCAAACTAATGGAAATATCTTGGTTTGAGAAGGCGGTGCCGCCCGTAGTGAAAGAACTGCCCAGCGGGAAGTAAATCTGCGGTACGGCTCCCAAGTCGTATTCTACCCGCCAGGTGGTGGTGCGGGTTGCCGATGCATCCAAACTCTGAATCTTGAATTTGAGGTTCAGGTTCGACACGCCCAGTGTGTTGCTCAGTTGCAACGTAAACGCGGCCCCCGGATCGCCGGACGTAGCACTTTGGCGGATGCCCAACGCCTGGTCACCGCTGCTTGCCTGCTCCGACGCCGTAGCCGTTTGTGACAGACCGTCGGCTGATGCCATGTTTTTGAATCCGTCAGCCGCATCGTCCCAGGGAGTAGGTGCCGTGGTAAGCGCGGCTTCAACGCCCAATTGAGGAGGACTTTTGGCCGCCCCCGTCCGAACGGTCCAACCGGCGGGCAGTCCACCGGCGATGTTGTCAAAGGTTTGGGTGTACGTCCCCGAAGCGGGTAGCGAGATTCCCTGCGCGTTAGCCCGGTATGGCAGCAGAAATGGCAGAGACAACAAAAGAAAGAATGAGATGCGTTGTAGAAATCGATTCATGTGGCGGGAAAAATTATTGTGCGGGATAATAATAATTCCTACTCCGGCCTTCGCACTGCCCTAAACCACTTAATCAACAAATTATTTTCATTTATCACATTCAACATATTACGAATCAATTTTTGTGAACGAAAACCGACGCCCCGCGTCAGAATCACCAGCCCGGTGATTCTGACGCGGGGCGTCGGTTTTCGGCGCATTCATTGTCACCTTGTGTCAGCGCGTCCACGTTCGTTTGCCCTTCATGGCAACCGGCTTTTTGGCTACGGCCGATTTCGCATCCGGGTTACGCTCGGTCATCGTGACGGGGTCCCAATGCACCACTTTCTGCTCGAAATAGCTTTTGTTGCAGGCCAGCACCGGAGCAGCCGCCCGGAAACCGAACACCGGGTCTTCGATGGTGCCCTGACTGCCTTCCCGCACATTTTTAAAGAAATCGGCGAAGTGCTTTCCGTGCGCATCATCATCCTTCGGCGCGTCGAACCGGACCTCTTTGGCGGGTTCGGCGGTGCGGGTGTCGGCTGGGTATTTGGTGTCGTATTGTTTCTTGAACTCCTCCTGCACCTCGGGCGTGAACGTAAAGTAGCTGTCGTAGCCACCGTAGCCGGGAGCGGCAGGTAGTTTCTTTTTGGTCAGAATCAGGTTGTCTTCCGAAAACTCGATTTGCCCTTCGTTGCCGATGATGCGCGTGACGTTGCTGATCTTACCCGCGTTGGCGAAGTTCACCCGCAGCACCATCTGGAAGGCCTCGTGCAGGTCGGTTTTGGGATAATCCATCACGCTCGTCATCACGTCGGGCACGTCGCGGCTTTCTCTCCAGTAGGCGAGGTTTCCCGACGAGTAGATGCGCGTCGGGCCGAGGGTGTTGGTCACGAAATGGACGCCCGTGATCAGGTGAACGAACAGATCGCCCGCCACGCCCGTGCCGTAGTCTTTGTAGTTGCGCCACCGGAAAAACCGATTCGCGTCGAAGGGGCGTTTGGGCGCGTCGCCGAGGAAGCGGTCCCAGTCGAGGGTGGTCAATGACGCATCGGGCGGCACGGAGTAATTCCACGCACCGATGGCGTTGAAGCGGTCGTTGTTGGACTCGATGTAGTTGACGGCCCCGATGTCGCCCGCCTGCACCATCCGTTTGGCTTCCTGAAACGACGCGCTGCTGATGCGCTGACTGCCCACCTGCATGGTTTTGCCGGATTTTTTCCAGGCGTCGATCACCGGCTTGCCTTCGTTGATGTGCTGCACCATCGGTTTCTCGCAATACACGTGCTTACCCGCTTTGAGGGCCGCAATCGTGATGTGGTCGTGCCAGTGATCGGGCGTCACGACCAGCACCGCATCGACGTCGGGCCGGGCGAGTATTTCTCGGTAGTCGCGGGTGGCGAACAGCGATTTGTCCTTGCCGAACGCGGTTTTGGCATGTTCGAGCCGCCCGTCGTACAGATCGGCTACGGCAACCAATTCTATGTCGGGACTGCGCAGGGCGGCCATCGTGTCGTAGTTGCCCTGAATGCCCATGCCGATGGTGGCAATGCGGATTTTGTCGTTCGGGCTGATCTGTTTCAGATTCGGTATGTAGTTGAAGCCCAGCGGGCTGGCAAGGCTCCGGGTAGCCGCCAGTGCCGAAGCGGCCGACAGAGTGTGAAGAAAAGTACGGCGATTGGCTTTCATGCGGGAACGGCTTTAGCGTTTGAAAACCAAAGCCGTTCTGCCCCGGAAAATACCTGATAATTGACCGTTCGACGTACCTGTCTCAGTTCTTGTCGAACTGAATCGCTACC
>JAYTAC010000165.1:0-1852 GCA_043737755.1 Spirosoma sp. | reverse complement strand
CCCGTCACTGACTGGGCATCCTACAACCATCCCTACACGGCCAGCATCCTCAACGAACCCCAAACTGATTCGCTGGCTTACCGTCGTTCGTCGCCGATCAATTTCGCGGAGGGGCTGCGCGGGCACCTGCTTATCTGCCACGGCATGGTCGACATAAACGTGCACGTTCAGGACGCCATCCGGCTGTCGCAACGGCTCATCGAACTCAAAAAGGAAAACTGGGAACTGGCTCTGTATCCCCTTGAAGACCACGGCTTTGTAGAACCCACGAGCTGGATGGACGAGTACAAGCGAATTCTGAAGCTATTTGAAGAGCGGTTGTGAGGTTGCGTGAGAAAGCATCAACGTGGCAATGATGATAACGGACTTTGTCAACACTATTCTTCACAGACTGAAGTTACCTCATCCATCACTCCGCCATTTTCAATAACTCGTTCAGCTTCAACAAGGCTTCGATGGGCGTCAGCCGGTTCACGTCGATAGTGCGCAGTTTCTCTTTGATGGCTTCGGATTTGGGGTCACCGGATTCGATGATGCGCAGGGCTAATTCCCGTTCCTGGGGTACGGCCTGCCGAATGCTTTCTTTGTTCGTTTCCCGCTCCCGCGACGCTTCCAACTGCTTCAGAATTTCGGCCGCCCGCGTCACGATCTGGGCGGGCATTCCGGCCATCTGCGCTACGTGAATACCGAAACTGTGCTCCGAACCGCCTTCCTTCAGTTTGCGCAGAAAAATCACTTTATTACCCAGTTCCTTCACCGCCACGTTGTAGTTTTTGATCCGGTGGTTGTCTACGGCGAGGTCGTTGAGTTCGTGGTAGTGCGTCGCGAACAGGGTTTTGGGGCGGCAATCGGTTTTGTTGTGCAGGTATTCGGTGATCGACCACGCTATCGAGACGCCATCATAGGTGCTGGTGCCGCGCCCGATTTCGTCCATCAGCACTAAGCTCCGTTCGCTGAGGTTGTTGAGAATACTCGCCGTTTCGGTCATCTCGACCATAAACGTACTTTCGCCCCGCGACAGGTTATCGCTGGCCCCTACACGGGTAAAAATCTTGTCGACCAAGCCGATCTCGGCCGATGATGCGGGCACGAAACTCCCCGACTGCGCCATCAGCACGATCAGAGCCGTTTGGCGCAGCAGAGCCGATTTGCCCGCCATGTTCGGCCCCGTGATGATGATGATCTGCTGGGTTTCGTCGTCCAAATAAATGTCGTTCGGGATGTAGGATTCGCCGGGGGGCAGTTGCTGCTCGATCACCGGGTGTCGCCCGTCTTTGATGTTCAGCACCTTGCTTTCGTTGATCTGCGGTCGGACGTACTTATTTTTTACCGCCACCCGCGCAAACGACGCCAGCACGTCGAGCACCGACAGCACCCGCGCGTTTTGCTGAATGGCCCCCACGTATTCCCCGGCCGCGATGACCATCTCGTTGAAAATCCGCGCTTCGATCTGATAAATCTGCTCCTCAGCATTCAGAATCTTCTCTTCGTAGACCTTCAGTTCGGGCGTGATGTAGCGTTCGGCGTTCACCAATGTCTGCTTCCTGATCCAGTCGTCGGGCACGCGGGTTTTGTGGGCGTGGGTCACCTCGAGGTAATACCCAAACACCTTGTTGTAGGCTACTTTGAGCGACGTGATACCCGTTCGCTGCACTTCACGCTCCTGCAACTGAATCAAGTAATCCTTGCCTGAATACGCAATGGCCGTCAGTTCGTCCAATTCAGCGTCGATACCAGCCTTTATCATGCCCCCCTGATTGGACAGGGCGGGCGGGTCTTCGCGCAGTTCAGCTTCGATCCGGTCGACCAAAAACGAAACGGGGTTAAGCTGATCGGCGTATTTTTTCAATGA
>JAYTAC010000164.1:0-1854 GCA_043737755.1 Spirosoma sp. | reverse complement strand
GCAATCAGGCGCAGGCGGTCTTCGATGAAGTTGAGCGTGGTGGAGGCCACAATGTTTTTGTCGACGACGGCGGCCTGGTTGTATTCGCTGATGAGTTTGTTCAGCACGGCTTTGCCCCGGCGCGGCACGGCATCTTCGAGAGTTATCAGCAGCACCGTGGAGGCTTTGCTGCTGGCCTGCACAGTCAGGTTTTTCAGGAATCCGTCAACTGCTGCCTGCCGGGGTGATGCCTGCACAATAAGCGGCCCGGAGCCAGCTTTCAGGGGCTGGCGGGCAAAAATCCGCAGTCGGCCGTAGGGGGTCTGAACGCTTTGATTGACCGGATACGCCATATCGTTGATGCGTACCGTTTTGGCATTCACCACCAGCACGTTAAGTTCCGTTTCGTACAGTGCCGCATTGCCCCGCTCCACCAGAACCCGGATTGGCGATTCGTCGTAAATTTCTTTTTTGATGGTGTTGGTTGGCCGGTAGTAATGCACGTCGAGACCCAGTCCGCCCACTACTTTATCCATCAGGGCGTAGGATTTCAGAATTTCCGTTTCGTTCTCGATGACTTTTTTGGGGGCGAAAATGTCCATCTCTTTCAGGATATTGTCTTCGCTCAATCCTTTCTTATCATCCTTGATGAGCAGGCTGGTTTTTATCTCGTAGATCGGCGTTTGGAACAATTTGTAGACGTAAGCGGCCCCGCCCATCAACAATATGGACAGCACAAACCACTGCCAGTGGCGGGCATACCGCATCAGAACGGCCCGGAGGTTGGGGGTATTTCCCGCTTCGTACAACTGGTACGGAGCGTAGGCGTAATTTGATTGATTCGACATAATAGTGCCGGTTGGGGGGATAAAGAAGTTTTAGAAACGAGAGACGATGATGGCTAAAAAGGAAAGCGCACTCAGCACAATGGGCAGGAGTTGGGTGGTGCGGTCGGCGGTGGCAGCCCTGGCTTTGCCCGGCTCCACATACACCACGTCGTTGGGGTGCAGGTAATAGTAGGGCGACGAAAACAGGTCCCGGCGGGTCAGGTCGACGCGGGCGAAGATGCGCTTGCCGTTTTCTTCGCGGATAATCAGAACGTTTTCCCGGCGACCGTAGATCGTCACGTCGCCCGACAGGCTCAGGGCTTCCAGCAGGGTAATCTGTTCGTTGGGGATCGTAAACAGCGAAGGCCGCATCACTTCGCCCATCACCGAGATGCGGAAGTTCAGGTTTCTGATGTTCACCGTTGGCTCTTTGAGGTACTCCCGGAGCGATTCGCGCAGACGGTCTTTCACCTCATTGGCGGTCTGGCCCGCCACGTTCACTTTGCCCAGCACCGGCAGTTCAATGGCTCCCGCGTTGTCGACCAGATAGCCGTTTTGGGCGGGCAGGGGCGTTGCGCTGGTCGACATGGACTGGGTACTGGCGCGGTCGGCAACGGCCAGGGCCGCGTATGGATTGAAAAATGAGGAGGCCTCGGGGTTCAGGCTGCTCACCTGTACCGACAGCACGTCGCCGGGCTGAATTTTCGGTATGTAACGGGCAGCTATCGCCTGGTTGTCCAAGCGGCCGGGGTCGCCCTGGAAATAGGCCAACTGCTTTGTCTGCACACAACCAATCAGGCACTGACTACCAACAAGGGCTAATGATAAGAAGGACAGGAGACGAGTATAGTTAACAAGCATATTATATAGATTCAAAATATTGCATTATCGGTTTATTAATTGAATATTTTTTGACAATAAACGTGCCATTTTACAACATAATGGTCTTGGTGTGACCCGAAATTTGCTACACGTTCACGTTTGTATTAAGAAAAAGATTTTTCGCTTACTTAGTCCAAAGCGACGTCTTCTCGGAGAGTCGTACTGA
>JAYTAC010000163.1:0-1857 GCA_043737755.1 Spirosoma sp. | reverse complement strand
AGGCCCGCCACGTGCTGATTGAAGCCAAGCCTTTCGCGATGGGCGTCCGCGTGGAGCACCAGCAGTCGCTGATCGACCGGTTCCAGTACCACCGCCCGGACCGGGGCGACTACTTACCGGCGGCATCGTACAGTTTGGTGACTCAAACGCGTTTCAACGGGGTGGAGCGGGGCGTTTTTTCGTTCTGCATGTGTCCGGGCGGCTTTATTGTACCGGCCGCTACGGCCCCCGGCGAGTTGGTTGTCAACGGCATGTCGCCCTCGCGCCGGGATTCCAAATACGCTAATTCGGGCCTGGTAGTAGCCATTACGGACGAAGACCTGAAACCCTACGCCGACGCGGGACCATTGGCGGGATTGGTGCTTCAGCAGAACCTCGAACGCCAAGCCTGCCGGGCGGGGGGCGGCACCGACGCCCACCCCTCCCAGACGGCCCCGGCCCAGCGCGTGGCCGACTTCGTGAACGGGCGCGTGTCGGATTCGCTGCTGCCGACGTCCTACCAGCCGGGTCTGGCATCGGTGGATATGTATGCGTTGCTGCCCGACCACATTGCCCAACCCCTGCGGCAGGGGCTGCGCGACTTCGGCAAAAAGATGCCCGGTTACCTGAGCAACGACGGGCAGTTGATTGGCATCGAAAGCCGGACCTCGTCGCCGGTCAGGATTCCCCGCCACCGCGAGACCTGCGAGCACGTGGCCGTTGGGCGGTTGTTTCCGTGTGGCGAAGGAGCCGGTTACGCGGGCGGCATCGTTTCGGCAGCCATGGACGGCGAACGCTGCGCGGAGGAGTTGGTGAAACTATACAGGTCACGTTCGTTATGAATCCACCGCTGCGCCTTGCCCTGCTGATTTGTATTGTCTGGTCCGGCCAGCTCCGGGCACAGGTACGCATCAACGGACTCTACAAACTGTTGATGCTGCCAAAGGCAGAGAAGCACGGTCTTAAGGGCCGGGTCAGGGTGATAACGCAGAGACAGTCGCCTGTTTCTCAACGAGAGGAAGACCTCCTGGATGGCTTCTCCGGGCAGAACTATACCGAGAAGTATAACCGGCGGGGCTATCTACAGAAACACATTTCTCACGACGACTTCAACAAACCCCGCTCAACAACCAACTACGCGTATGACGCTGGTAATCGAGTGACGGCTACGTGGGTTGAATCACTGGCCCCCGATCAGTTTGGGTTACGAACGGATGGACGGGTGGATTACGAATGCGATGATGCCCGGAACGCATTCATTACGCGCGATAACCGAACAGTTATGGGCAGAATCCTGCATCGGCGAATCGAGACTGTTCGGGATACGGTAAATCGGATTCTAACGTCACGTGAGTACCGGGGGGGCACGTTGCTGACTCAATATACCCAGTATTGGTGGGACAACCGTGGCTACGTGACGAAGCACGTGAGTCAGTACCGGAATCTGCCGCCTGCTGACAGTAGATTCAGCAAGGAGGATATAACGCGTCTGCTTGGCTCCCCCCTGTCCGAGCGGGAAGAACGTGCTCTGGATAGTCTGATGCGGGCAAAGGACAGTTTGCAAACTCAGCGGTACAAAAGCCGTCCCGAGTGGATGATGGACACCACTATTTATCAAAATGAGTATGATAAACGGGGACGGTTTATCCGTCAGGAGTTGTACCGAAACAGCAAAAGAACGGATGTTGTCAGCTACACGTACGGCCCGGATGCGACGCAGGTTATTCGCCAATCATTTGACCGAGCGGGTAATCTGATCTCGGAAAACACCTCGCGCCAGCATCCTGTGGATCGGCATATGTTGACCGATTCCAGCCGTCATACAAGAGATGGAAAGTGGGAGACGTCAACGCATAACTACGAAAAAGCCAAAAAGCC
>JAYTAC010000162.1:0-11465 GCA_043737755.1 Spirosoma sp. | reverse complement strand
TCGATGGTTTCTGTTGATTCTGTTCGTGCTCACCTCGCAGGGAATCGTAGGCTACAGCTTTTGGTGGCTGCTGAACCGGCGACGACGGTCGATTGGGCAAACGGAAGCACTCCATTCCATCATCCACGAATTCCAGACGCCTATTGCTGCCATTCGCATGTCGGTCGACATTCTGGATTCTCCCATGGGACGCAACCAGCCCATCCGCACGGAGAAATACGTCCGCATCATCCGCGAAGAAACGGAGCGGCTACAGCATCAGGTCGAGACAATGCTCACTTTAGCCCGCGCCGACCGGAACACGCTGATTCTGAATCCAGAACCCGTTCCCATTCACCAGCTCCTGCATTCGGTGGCCGAGCGTCACGGCGATTACCTGTGCCTGCGCATGACGGGTGCCGAACCGACGTTACTCGCCGACCGGCTTCACCTCACCAATGTGCTGCACAACCTGCTCGACAACGCAATCAAGTACAGCAATGGCGAGCCAATAATCACGGTCCGTGCCGAAGCAAGCCGCACTGGTTTGTCTATATCGGTTTGTGACCGGGGCGTTGGTATTCCAAAGCACTTGCTGCACCAAATTTTCCAGCCCTTCTTCCGGGTCCACGACCAGAATCAGCCGAGCGTTAAAGGGTTTGGGTTAGGGCTGAGCTACGTCCAGCGAATTGTCAAGGCGCACAAGTGGACGATAGACGTAAAAAGCGAACTTGGTCAGGGCACTGAATTCACGATTCACATTCCACAAACGGCACTCCTGCCCCAACACCAACAGCCTGATATCAGACTTTACAAGCAGGCAGCATAGTCAGGATAAGAACGAAAAGCCGGTTAACAGCACACTGTTGTACTGTTAACCGGCTTTGGCAATTCAGCCTGTCACGTTATTTGGCCATGACGGCGGCAGGTGCTTTTACTACCTTCATAACACCGTTCATGATGCGCCAGTGGCCGGGGAACGTACACACGAACGGATAATCGCCGATTGTGACCGGAGCCGTGAACCGGAGCCGGTACGTCTGGTCGGGGTTGACCAACGGTGTGGCCGCAATCACCTGCGGAATGGCGGGCACGTATCCTTTATCAGCCCCATCCTTGGCCGTAATAAGTTTGTCGGCAGCGGCCCCGATGTTATCCATGCTGTTGGGCTTACCAATCACGAGGTTGTGCTGCATGGCGTCGGGGTTTTCGAGCACGATCTCAATCGTTCTGCCCGCCGTGACGGTAAATTCTTTTTTGTCGTAACGCATCTCCTCGCGCACCGTTTTCAGCCGTATGATCTCCACATTCGGGTCGGCAGGTTCATTTTTGGTCAATCCCCAAACGTCGTAGAGCCGGTTCAGGCGGTCGCGGTTATCGGGCGAGACGGTGCTGGTCAGATTAGCTAAGAACGCTTTGTCGGCCTCGCGGATGGTGGCTTTCTGCTTCATGTTCCAGCCTTCCGATATGCCTTTTACCACGGCCGCGCTCCGGGCACCGTCCATCGCCTGAGACTGCCGCAGCAACGCCACCACCGAATCGACCGGCGCGACGGATGCGTAGCTGCGGCTGGCCCGCTCCAGCACGTAGACATCCATGCTCTGCGGAAGGCGGTAGGTCAGCGGATGGGTGGCGGTGTTGTTCTGCTCGTTTCCCTCCGCAATTTTATTGTCCCGGTCCAGCATCGCCGTGACGGTGTACTGACCGGCCCGCTCAAACTGGACAAAAAAATCGGCGTTCCACGGGCCATTGTTTCCTTTGCTGATGGTGACCGTCTCACCGGGCTTGATGCCGGTGTCGTGCGCCACGCTTACGTAGTCGATCCGGGTAGCACCCCCCCCCACCTCGTTCGCCCTTTCGACACGCACCGCCAGCGGGATGGGCGTTCCGGCCGGAATGGCCGCCCCACCCGCGTTGGTCACGTCTACGTAAATCCGAACGCCTTCGCGCACGGCGGGCGATTGGGGCGTGGTTCGGATGGCGGCAATGAGCAAGTCCGGCTGAGTACCCGATGACGCCTGTACTGCTGGTTTCTGTTCAACCCGTTGCGGGGTTGGCTCCGGTGGGTTCGGACCGCCTTTGCCGGGCTTCGGCAGCGAGTGCGTGTTCATGTCATGCGCTGGTCCGGCCGGGGTGTTCATCGACGTTTGCTTCAGATACGTTTTCAGCATCTGACCGTCATTGCCGTTCAGGACCATGGCGAAGGCTTCGGGCAACCAGCGGTCAGTAGCTTCGCGGTCCGGCGTTCCGGCAGCTTTATCAAGCCGGGTCAGAACTGCCCGCTGAATAGCCGGACTCCGGGGCATTTCGGACAGTGCCAGCAACGTATTCAGCACAACTAATGGCTCTTTGTCGGCCAGCAGATCAGCCTGCAACAAAGCGTCGGCCGACTGCTGACTGCGCGGCAACACCTGCACCACCGTCTTGCGGACGTGCGCGTTGGGGTGGCGAAGTACCGATGGTAATATTGTGACTACTAACGGATCAGACAACGCGTTTAACCCTTCGATCACGCGCAGGGCATGAATGGCGGCCGGATTATTACCAATTTCATCGACTGTAGTATCGTTCACCAGCGCGACCAACTGCGGCACTACGTCTTTGTTATTCCGCTCGACAAGCAACCGCTGGGCGGTCATGCGCCAGAACATATTATCGTTTTTGAGCGCGGCTACCAGTTCGGCCGGGCGGCCTTTGCTGAGCACCATCGGGGTATAAGCCGACGCTTTGCCATAGCCGACGCGGTAGATGCGGCCGTGGGTGAAGTCGCGCAGGTCGGTGTCATACGCATTGCCCTTGCCGTTTTCAAAGCCTTTGGGCGTGGGGTTGTGCTGGATGATGTAGCTATACCAGTCCACGACCCAAACGGCTCCATCCGGCCCGGTTTCGGCAAACACCGGCGCAAACCACTCATCGGCACCGGCCATCAGGTTAAAACCCGCGCCAATCGTTTCGGCATCCTCGTAGTCGGTGCCGTTTTTGCACATCCGGTTCTGGTGGACAATGTGGCCCGTTGGCTCGGACACGAACGCGATGCTGTTCCAATATTGGTTGGGGAAAGCGCGGGCGGTGTAGAAGTTGTGTCCCGCTGCCGCCGTGAACCCGCCAAACACGTCGACCTGCCGGACGTGCTCCGTGATTGGCTTCATATCCTTGTGCGTATCCGTGCCCCGGCTACCATTCTCGCGCAGGTGCGCCCCGCCCTGAAAATACCGGTTCGGGATAGCCATGTACCAGCCGTGCGCGTTGTTGGCCGTGCTGCCGAACACGTCGCCCGTTTCGTTAAAAGCCATTCCCCAGGTATTATTGGATGTGCCCGTGACGTGCTCGAGCTGTGAGCCATCTATTTTGAACCGAAAAAAGCCCTGCCCGAACGTCACGCTGTCGGGTCCGATTTTGCCTTTGAAACCGGCATACCCGACGCTACCCCAAATCCAGTTGTCGAAGCCGTAGTGCAGGTTGCTCGGCCCGGCGTGGGTGTCGAATGTGCCAAAGCCGGTGAACACGATTTTTTTGACGTCGGCTTTATCATCACCGTTGGTATCCTGCAAAAACAGCATGTGCGGAGCCTGCGATACATACAGGCCACCGTTGGCGAACACCATGCCGGTCGGGATATTCAGCCCTTCGGCGAAGTTGGTGAACTTGTCGGCCTTACCGTCGTTGTCGGTGTCTTCGCAAATCACAATCACATCAGAACCGCCCGGAAGACCGACCCCGGTCGGCTTGCGTTCGTTGGGATAATCTTTCGTGATGAGGGCAAACAGCCGCCCGCGTTCGTCCCACGCCAGCGCGATGGGGTGCATCACGTTCGGCTCGTGGGCAAACAGGTCGAGCGTGAAACCAACCGGCACCTGAATGTGCTTCATCGACTCCTCGGGCGACAGCGGTTCCTGCTGCATCTGCACACCGGGGCGTTTTTCGTAGTTGGGCAGCCTGGCTTCGTGGTAGGCGAACGGCTGCGGATTCAGGTCGTCGTGCCGTTTTTTCACGTCGTCGCCCACAGCCCATAAAATTCCCCGCTCCAGCAACTGCCCAAACCCCGGCTGACGCCACGTCTGCTCGTCGTGCCCATAAGCGGTGTAGAACACGCGTCCCCTGCCGTACTGCCGCGTCCAGATGTATGGTTCCTCTCGCTGACCGGGTCTGTCGGATGCCTGATCGGCTTTAATGTCCCGAACCGCCAGCACGTTGTTGTCAGCCTGCAAACGAGTGTGCAGATACGTTTCGTCGTAGGCTCTGATTGGCGGAAGACCAACTGTTAGAGGGCTATTTAGCTGCGTGAACCGCATCTGAATCGTATCCATGCCGTGCTTTTGAAACTGCCCGCCAACCAGTTTGTCGACGTACTCAGCCGAATTACGAAAGCAATACGACGCGCAATGTACCGGAATCAGCCCGTGACCCGACGCTACATAGTCGAGCAACGCCCGCTCCTGAGGCTTGGCGATGCTGTCCCAGTTGGCGTAGATCAGCAGCCCATCGTACTTGTTCAGGTTTTCGGCATTGAGGTCTTCGAGCCGGTCGGTGTAGGTGATGTTGATGCCTTTACTACCCAGTGCGGCCATCAGTTGCGGCACCCGCTCAATAGGCTTGTGGTGGCCGTTATCACCCAGAAACAGAATCTCCGTCCGGCGTGGTTTGGCAGCTTGTGCCGACATATCGCGCGGGCTTTTGGTGGGAGTCCGGCGGGCGCATTGCGCGAGCAGGCCGATTAGCGCAACGAATAGGTAAATGAATGGGTGTCGCATCATGATTAATTAGTAAGCCGCTGACAAGCGGACTGTAGAGTCAGTTGATTAGTAGTTTTCCATATAAACCTTTACCCATTCGGCCCAATCAGCTCCGAATGGAATTTTCATCCGGTTACCCTGCGGAGTTATCAGCACTTTAGTTGGGTACTCGCTCACTCGAAACGACTTCTCGATTGTGTTATCGGCCATTGCGACTGGAAAGGTATATTGCTTTTGTGTCATAAACTCCCGCACCTTGGGTTCGAGGTCATGGCAGGCAACCGTCAAGACGACCAACTCGTTTTGGTGAGCCTGGGCGAACTCATCGTAAAATTTCTGGAATCGCGGCAGTTCAGCAACGCAGGGTTTGCACCACGTTCCCCAAAAATCAATGAGCATCCATTTCCCCTTATACTGCTCATAATCAAACGTTTGTTGGTTCAAGCTGATGACCCGAAACGGCTCAACCGGTTTCAATTTAGCGTTAAGGGTCTGCGCCCAGTAGTCTTTAAATGGTACGTTTTGCGAAGATAATTTTTCGTAATAACTCCTGAGTAAAGCGATAGTACCGGGATCCGCCATGGCCAGTTCAGTCAGGGTTTGGACAGCCGCCATTGTGTCGCCTTTAGCGATCAGAAAATCAACGTAAGGTTGATGAAAATCCGACCGTTGCTGTCCATCAAACAGAAATGCAGACTCGTAGAAGTAGGCTGACTTTGCCAGCCGGTCGTTATCATCAGGGCTAAATGCCGAGGCTTGTTTACGATACAACTCCACTTTCGCCAACTCACGCTTCTGAACGGACTCCTCGGCTTTGACGTGGTTGGCGAAGGCCATCAGATACCGGAAATAAGCCCGGATTTCCCGGTGTTTTCGATCATCGACCGCCTGAAAATACACCCCGTTGACGGCATGTTCAAGACGCTCCCGCGTTCGTTCATACAGCGTATCAGCTAGGGCCGTGTATACTGGCTTTTGTTTCAGCAAATCGTATATCAACAGCGCGTACCGATCAATCCGGTTGCCCCGTTCTTCGGGCGACCGCACCTGTGCCACCAGAAAGCCCGTTATGATTCGGCGAATTGCGGCTGAATCATTCAGATTACTTCTGACTTCTACCCATCGGTAAAGTGGGTAAACCGACTGCTGGAGCATCCGACTGTCGGTAGCTACGTACATTTTTCGCAGTAGTTGCCCGGCCGATACGGTGTCGACACGGGCTGATGCAGATGGCATAAAGAACTGCGCGAACGCGTTGTGCAACAGATCGTTCAGCAGATTAGTATTCCGACCCGCCAGTTCTTGTGCGTTCTGAAAGGCAGAGTCGACATTTCTGGCTTGGGCGAACCGCTGGAACTTGTTGGAGTTGTCTATTGCCTTCTGCAAATCGGACTGTGCAGAAGTGGAGAATACCCGAAATAGTACGAGTAGTGATGCCAATATGACTTTGCCGAACATTTTCATCTAATCGTAATTGGTTTCATTACCCGATTTTTCTTAAAATCCTCTTCTTCCCTCCTGCCTAAAAGTCCGGCAGTTTCATGATCTCCCCGCCCCGCATCGCCGATTCGTGGGCCAGAATCCCTACGCTCGTCCAGTTGGCGGACTGTGCCGCGTTCGGGAACGGCTCACGGTCCTCAACAATCGCGCTCACAAACTCGTGAACCAAGTGCGGGTGTGACCCGCCGTGGCCCCCGCCCTGCGTAAACGACAGGTGCTGTTGCTCACCGGCATCGTACACGCCTTTGGTCGTGAAGCGTTGGATGGATTCGGGCAGGTAGTGTGCGTAGTCGGGCACGGTCACTTTCCGGGGAATCTCCGGCTCCGGTTTTTTGGCCGTATGAATCACCGGTTGCTCCTCTTCGGTCAACTGCCACTCAAACGACTTTTTGTCGCCGTACACCTCGAAACTCTCGCGGTACTGCCGCGCCACGTCGAACAGCGACCGGTACACATGCGCCGACAAGTCGCTGTTTTTGAACTTGATGTGCGCCGATTCCACGGCAAACGGCGAGTTGTGAATCCGGGCTAATTCCGGGCGTATCGTGCCCGACCCGAAACACGATACGTAGTCGGCTTCGAGTTTGAGCAGGCCCGCCACCGGTCCCACGCAGTGGGTGGCGTAGTGCATGGGTGGCAAACCGGGCCAGTAGTCGGGCCAGCCGTCCATGTCCTGCTGATGACTGGCTTTCAAAAACTGCACCTTACCCAGTTCACCCGTCTCGTATAACTCCCTGACAAACAGAAACTCACGGCTGTAGACCACCGTTTCCATCATCATGTATTTTTTGCCGCTCTCCCGACACGCATCCACAACGGCCCGGCAGTCGGCAACGCTCGTAGCCATCGGCACGGTGCAGGCTACGTGCTTGCCCGCCCGCAACGCCTTCACACTCTGCTCGGCGTGGTTCGGAATGGGCGAGTTGATGTGTACCGCGTCTACGGCCGGGTCAGCCAGCAACTCATCGTAATCCGTGTAGCGTTTTTCGATACCGAACGCATTGCCGATCTGAGCCAGTTTGTCGGCGTTGCGCTGGCAGATGGCGTACATCATTGTATTCGGATGACGCTGGTAAATGGGAATGAATTCAGCCCCGAATCCGAGGCCGACAAGGGCGATGTTTAGCATTTGTGAAGAGTGAAAGAGCGAATGAGTGATAGAGTAATTGTTCGAGAGCAGGTCATTCATTCACTCTTTCGTTTTTTATTTCTTTCACTCTTTATGAACGCCAGCCCATCCACCGCCAACTGTTCGGGCGAGTCGAACATGGGACGGAAAATATGGGTGGCGGCTGCTAAGGCAGGTGGGTTCGGGCCGAAGGCTTCGATGGCTATCGGGCCGGCGTAGCCAACCTCGGCCAGCGTGTCGAACACCTCGGTGAAGTTGATGTGGCCACGCCCCGGCGTTGAGCGGTCGTTTTCCGAAATCTGAACGTGAACGAGGTACGGCGCAACATTCCTGATAGCCTCGCAAATACTCTTTTCTTCCATGTTGGCATGAAATGTATCGAACGCGGCCCGGCAATTGGCATGGTCAATCGCCCTGACATAACGCACCACGTCGTCGGCGCAGGTGAGCAGGTAGGTTTCAAACCGGTTCAGGTATTCAATGGCCAGCGTAACGCCCTGGGTTCGGGCGTGTTCGGCCACAATGCGCATCCCCGCCACCGACCATGCCCACTCCTGCTCCGTGGCGGGACGGCCGGTGAACGTTTTGAAACCGGCATACAGTGGCCCCATCAGAATGGGAGCACCCACGGCCGCCGTGCAGTCGACAACGTGTTTCAGATACTCAACACCCGCCCGCCGGATCGACTCGTCGGGGCTGATCAGGCTGTGTTCCGGGCCGCAGATGGTGCAGGTCTGAACGCCCAGTCCCAGACCGCACAACTGCCGACCAATGCGCTGCCACTTCACCAGATTTGCGCGGTCGGTAGTTGATTCATTGACGGGAATTTCAACGAAGTCGAAGCCAGTCGTTTTCAAAAACGACAGCGTATCCGACAGGTCCTCGCTCATGTCCATCGTCCAGACGAACAGGTTCATTCCCAGCTTGGTCATAGTCAGTGCGGTAGTGCATCAGCAACAGCAAAGCGTAGTATGGGCGAAATCAACTCATCGGCCACAAAACAAAACGAGCCGGTTCCCGCAGGAACCGGCTCGTCGGGAGCAAAAAACAAGCCTGTCAGTACGTCGTCACGGCCGATGAGTTCGTCACCATCGCTCCTTCCTGAATGAACGTCACTAAGTCGTCGTTCAGCCGGTCTTTCTCCGTCACAAACAGTCCGTGCGGGGCACCCTCATACACGAGGTACTGGGCGTTGGGCAGTGCGGTGGCCGTCCGTTCGCCCGACACCTCGATGGGAACCGTTTTATCGGCGTCGCCATGGATAACCAGCACCGGCACCTTAATCTGGGTCAGGTCATTGCGGAAGTCCGTTTCCGAGAAAGCACGGGCGCAATCGACCGTTGCTTTGTGCGAGGCTACGTAAGCCCGTGCAAAATCACCGTCGAGGTGGGCCTGACTGACGGGGTGGCTAATCAGGCTGACGCCATAAAAGGACTTGCCAAACGTTTGCAAAAAATCGGCGCGGTCTTTATTGATACCGTCCACCATTGTGTCGAACGTGTCTTTGTCCACACCGTCCGGGTTATCCTGGGTTTTGAGCAAAAAAGGCGTCACGGCACTTACGAAGGCTACTTTCGACACCCGCGCTCCGCCGTAGCGACCCATGTAGCGGGCTACTTCGCCCCCGCCCATCGAAAAACCAACCAGCGTAACATTATGCAGATCGAGTTCGTCGAGCACCGCTTTCAAATCATTAGCCAACGTGTCGTAGTCGTACCCGTCCCACGTCTGAGTGGATTTACCGAATCCCCGGCGGTCGTAAGCGATCACGCGCAGGTTGTGTTTTGGCAGTTCAGCCATCTGATAATCCCACATTTCGTGGCTCAGGGGCCAGCCGTGGATTAACACGACGGGGTTACCAGTACCGTGGTCAGTGTAAAAAAGTTTGATGTCTTCGCCGGACGTGTCCGTACCTGCTTTGATGTAGCTCATAGCCTGATTGTAATTTTGGGGTGGTTGAGTTTACTTAATCCCCTAATTAACTGTAGCTACGTGTAATAGTTTGTTGCGGATTTGTTGAATGTACCTTTTAGGGTAGTTCATCAGGGTGAGCAACCGGGCGCACTTCCAGATGCCGCACCAAGTCCGTGATGGATGCGATATGCAGCGCGTTGGCCTGCTCCCGGCGCATCATCAGCGCGTAGCTGTTGTTGAATCCCAGCGGCTCCAGCCAGGCCAATTGATACTGTTTCACAAACTGCCGACGGACAAACGCGTACACCGAATCCGACTGCATCGGCAATGTTTTGAGCGTAGCGGCCGACGGTTGCAGGATAACCAGCAGACCCGTACCCGTATATTCAGGATAGAAGTCGATGGCCCCGGTGCGGAGAGCGTCGAAGCAGATTTGGGTGCCACCCAGGCCCGTCCGCGAGACAACACGAAGGCGGGTCTGACCCTCGATAAGCTGCCGGTAGATTTCGGCCAAGATATACTGCTCGGTGAATACCTTCGACCCCATCACCACTGTTTCAGCACGGTCGCCGGGTGCCGGAATGGTGTACAAGCCTGCTTTTTTCAGAAAATCGCGGGCAATAGTTTCGGGTGACTGGTGCAGGTAATCGGCCCGGTAGTTCAGGTCCGTCATTACCGAGTCAGTCAGTTTTCCGGCCAGCAAATTCAGCGTCGGACCGAGGTCAGGGTAGCGGTTCAGCGTGGCCTGCCGAACCACCGGGGCCGCGCCGTAGGGTGGAAACGCGTGCCGGTCGTCGGTCAGCACAAACAGATCGAACGCCTTGATTCGGCCGTCGGTGGAGTAGCCGCTGATGATATCAACCTGCTGGCGACGGATGGCTTCGTACATCAAATTCTGGTCGATGAGCCGGGGGTTGAGTTGCAGCCCGTAGGTTTTCTGCAAGCCAGGATAGCCATCGGCGCGGCCATAAAATTCGTGCGCAAAGCCCGCAACGAGTTTGTCTGAACTACGCGGCAACAGATAAAACGCCGACAGAAAGGGGACCAGCAGGATCAGTGCCCACATGCCGACGCGCCCGTTACGACCCGACAGTTTCTGCAATCGGGCCAGTCCGAAATCAAAGCCGATGGCTAACAATGCAGCCGGGATGGCTCCGGCCAGCATCATGTTGACGTTACTCAGGGCAATACCACCGAAGATAAACTCGCCCAGCCCACCGGCCGCCACGTAAGCCGCCAGCGTCGCCACGCCCACATTGATGACGGTTGCCGTGCGGACGCCCGCAAAAATCACGGGCAGAGCCAGCGGCAGTTGCACCTTCGTCAGAATTTGGCGGTCGGTCATGCCCACGCCCCGTGCCGCGTCGATCACCGACGCGCTGACTTCGGTGATGCCAACGTAGGTATTGCGGATGATGGGCAGCAACGCATACAGGAACAAGGCTACCAACGCCGGAACAATGCCGATGCCCACCAACGGAATCAGCAGTCCCAGCAACGCCACACTCGGCACCGTTTGTAACACACCCGCCACGCCCAGAATACCGTTCGCCAACCGCGTTCGGCGGGCAATTAAAATTCCCAGCGGCAACCCGACCAGCAGTGCCAGCAACAGCGACACGAACGTCAGGCCGATGTGCGTGAGTGTCTGCTCGGCGAGTTTACCGGCGTTCTGGCGAAGGAATTCAAGCATAGATTGTTTACCACAGAGCGGTCCGTCGATACGGCACGGAGAACACGGAGAAAATTGGAAGAAAACTCCGTGTTCTCTGTGATTCCTCCGCGCCGTACCGACGGACCGCTTCGTATTGAAACTGTTTACTTCAAATCCAGAAAGTCCCGGACGAAATCGGTGGCGGGGTGATTCAGCAGTTCGTCGGGTGGGCCGATTTGCACAATGCGCCCCTGGTGCATGAGCGCAATGCAATCGGCCAATTCGAGGGCTTCGCCAACGTCGTGCGTCACCAGCACAACCGTCGTTTCGCGCAGTTCGCTCAGGCCAAACAACTCCCGCCGAACGTGCCGACGCGTGAACGGGTCGAGGGCACCGAATGGCTCATCCATGAGTACCACCGGGGGCCGGGCGGCTAAGGCCCGCGCAACACCCACGCGCTGCCGCTGCCCCCCGCTCAACTCGGCCGGGTAGCGGTTCAGCAGCGATTCGGACAGGTGTAATTTGTCCATCAGTTCGCCGGTGCGCTCCCGAATCA
>JAYTAC010000161.1:0-1863 GCA_043737755.1 Spirosoma sp. | reverse complement strand
TAACTAAGTCCAGCGTGTCGAAGTAATGATAGGTCAGAAAAATGCCGATCAGGAAGCCCACGTCGCCTATTCGGTTCATTAGAAAGGCTTTTTGGGCGGCCCGGCTCGCGGCAGGACGTTCGGCGTAGAAGCCGATGAGCAGGTACGACGCCAGACCGACCAGTTCCCAGAACGCGTAGAGCACTAACAGGTTTCCGGCCAGCACGATGCCCAGCATGGCCCCAATAAACAGTTGCAGATACGCAAAATAGCGGGCCAGCCTGACCTCATCATGGAGATATGCAATCGAGTAAACCTGCACTAACAGGGCCACCAAATGCACCAGCACCAACATGAGCACCGTGAGCGCGTCGAGCCGGAAGCTCACCCCAAACGGCACGCCCGATACCGTTGCCCAATCGGTCTGAAACGTGACTGGCTCGGCGGGCAGGTTCAGTGCCAGCCCCATCGACAGCAGCAACCCCGTACCCGTCAGCCCTACCGCTAACCAACCAGCCACGCGCCGATTTGCCAGCGTCAGCACCAGAAAACCAACGAAAGGCAGCAGGAGCAGGGTGGTGAGGAGGAGCACTAAATCGGACATTGGGGGTTGATAAGCAGGGCCGCAAATATCCCCACTACGAACTGGGGAAGCAAACCACTTCTATGCCGTTTTGAGCCAGCCCGTTATGCTGAGCCGTTCGCGGGTGGCGGGCAACACCTCGTGCTCCAACTGGCCGCTGTCGAAACAGACTAACTGCCCGCCCACCGGATTTATAATTACCGTTCGTTCTGAGCCGTCCGGTTCGGGCAGATAAAGGGCCAACTGACCACCGTTGGTGCCCTGCCAGTCGGCGTTGAGGTAGCAGATGGTGGAGAGTTTCCGGCGAGAATCGCTCCTGAACCGGTCTAAATGGCGTTTGTAGACGGTGCCGACGGGATACAGAGCGTAGTGAAATTCGTAATCCCGCAGGCCGAGGTAGCACGTCTGGTTTACGTACTGAACAAACTCGCCGATGCGCCGTAGAAACCCCTGCTCGTCGGGTGTTGCCGTGGCGTCATCCAACCATAAAATCTCGTCGCCCCGAACAGCCGCCGTAACCGTCACCTGCTCATTACCGACGCCCGCCGACCGAAACTGCCCGGCATCGCGCCGACTTCGCAAACACGCAGCAAGCGCGGCTACTTCCGCCGGTAACAGAAAGCCATCCATAACGCCGTATCCGTCCGTCAGTATTCCGTCGATGAGGGGTTCGTAATCAGGATTCATGGTTGATACCTACTGTTTCATCTCGTTCAATTCGTCCAACTGGGCTGTTTTGAAATGGCGGTAGACCTGTAACACAATGGCCAATGCCACCGCCGACTCCGCTGCCGCCACCACCATCACGAACAGGGCCAGCATTTGTCCCTGCAACCGGTCGGGGTCATACTGGCTGAAGGTGACTAAGTTGATGTTGACGGCGTTGAGCATAAGTTCAATACCCATCAGCACTACAATGGCGTGACGTTTGAACAGCACCACCGCCAGCCCGATGCTGAACAAGGCCGCCCCAACGATCAGGAATAACTGGCTGTCAACGGGTTGCATGGGATTGGGGTTTGGCGGGTGATGCGGCTAAGTAGGTTGCCCCCACCAAGGCCGCCAGGAGCAGAATGCCCGCGATCTCGAATGGTATAACGTACTCGGTCATAAGCTGTTTGCCAACCGTGCGGACCGTGCTTTCCCAACCGACGGGCCGGGTGAGCAGGCTGAAGTTCGCCCGTGCCAGCAGCGTGTAGAGGGACACAAACAACCCACCCGCCACTAAGAGCGGCACGATTCGGGTCAGAAGCGACCCCGCCCGGTTCAGTGATGCGACGCGGTTGGGCGTTTGACTGGTA
>JAYTAC010000160.1:0-4776 GCA_043737755.1 Spirosoma sp. | reverse complement strand
ATCCACATTCAGTTTTCACGACTGGGAGCCAGCCAGTGCCGACAAGCACGGAGCATACTGGGTTACCTACCTACCTGAGCAACTAATTGTTCACCGGCAACAGCCAGATTGATACAGAGGCACTAACCCGCCGTTCACTACGTTTTTCGTTTATGTCATCCCTGTTGTTCTGGAATTCGTGGAGCCGTACCGAGCGGCTTGCGTACGTGCTTAGTCTTATTTTTCTCATTATCAGCTTAATACTATTCGGAATCGCCTGGACGCGGGGTTTGGGTAACGTAGTCCGCTGGGACGTGCTGAGCGAACTGAACGAGCTGCCCATCACCCTTCACGCGTTTACCGACGGGCTGCTCGACTACGCCGTAAGCGGCAAAGCCTACGCCGTGTCGGAGCAGTTTGTGGCTTCGGCCATGCAGGTACAGCCGGGCGTGGCAACAGCGTTCCTGACCGGCATCGGTGTGGCATTCGTGTTGCTGCTGAGTGCAGTGACGCGCTTCGACCGGACGCGGTATTTGGTCAGCATGGCCGTTGTCATTCTGGGATTGGCCTTTTTCCGGTGGGAGATGCTTGAAGTGCCGGGTCTTGGCGGGAACTACCTGTTTCTGCTGCTGGCGTTTTTATTCGGTTCGCTGAGTTATTACTTCCACGCGTTCCGGCCCGACTACTCCATCCCGATCCGGCTCGGCGCGTTCGGCCTGCTGACGACACTCGTTGCGGTGATGCTCAGTGTGTTATCACCGGTCGCGTTTCCGGCTCTGGCAGTTGTTGGTTACGGAATGCCGGTATTGCTGGCGTTGAGCACCGGGTTCATTTTCTTTATCGCCACCGAAATCGTTGCCGGATTGGTCTGGCTCACCTCAGCCGGTCGGTCGGACGGGAACGGCCCGCAGGTCGGTATACGCCGGACATTGGGCGTAAAAAACTTTCTGTTTATCAGTTTTCTGTACCTGATTAACCTGACGCTGGTCTGGCTCAAAAACACGAAGTATATCGACTGGGATGTGCTGGCCATCAGTCCCTTTATGATTTACCTGATCTCGGCAACGATTGGGATTTGGGGCTTTCGGCGGCTGGTTGAGCAGCAAAACGTGCTTTCATTTCGCGATGGCGGGGCGTATCTGTACGCGGGCCTTGCCCTGCTGACGACGCTCACGATGGCCTACGCATTTGCCACCGCCAATGACCCGTTGGTAGAAGCGTTCGAGGACATAATCGTGTACACGCACTTAGCAATGGGCCTGTTTTTCGTTGCCTACGTACTGATTAATTTCCGGGCTGTTTATGAACAAAACCTGCCCGTTTACCGCGTGCTCTACAAG
The DNA here is from genome assembly GCA_043737755.1 of Spirosoma sp. Taxonomy (GTDB): domain Bacteria; phylum Bacteroidota; class Bacteroidia; order Cytophagales; family Spirosomataceae; genus Spirosoma. Next base: position 3,457 of record JAYTAC010000160.1, on the reverse strand, counting down.
CCGAAGCGACTGGAAATGAGCCTGTTCCGGGTGGCGGGCGTGTTCGGGGTGCTGGTGCTTTTGGCGTCGGGCGGGCTGATTACGCTCCGGCAAAGCATGGCCGGTTATTACAACGGTCTCGGTGATCTGTACGTAGCCACCAATGAACCCAACTCAGCCAACGCGTTCTATCAGCTTGCACTGGAGCAGGAGTTTCAGAATCACAAATCCAACTACGCGATGGCGTCGCTCGCCCTGTCGCAAAACAATCAGACGGCTGCCGTTTTCTTCTTCGAGCGGGCATTGCTCAAGCAGCCCAACCCGCAGGATTACGCGGGACTGAGTCAGACGTATCTGCAAACGGACCTGTTCTTCGAGGCCGTCAAAACCCTGCAACGCGGTATCCGGGCGTTCCCGAAAAGCGGGGAGTTGCAGAACAATCTGGGATTTCTCTACGCCCGCACGAGCGTAGCCGACTCGGCGTATTATTACCTCAAATCGGCCACGGGCAACGCCGGTCGCGACGACGTGCCGCTGGCGAACCTGCTATCTTTCTACGCCCGCAACCCAAAGATACTAACCGCCGATTCGAGTCTCGCAGCGAACCTGACCGAATCGTCCTATGAGTCGTACCAAGCCAATGCGCTGGCTCTTCGGCTGGTGTCCCGCTCCGATACAACTCCGCCCGCTCAACCCAACTGGCTGACGAGCAGCGATACTAATGAGGGGTTGAGCGTCGGCCGGTTTGCCAGTCTGTACAATTATGCGCTGGCCAACCAGCGTCCCGACCGCGACGGCGGACCGTCTCTTCTAACCGAGAACCTTCGACGCCGGTCTGCCGATCCGGTCAATCAGGATTTCACGGACGATTTGATGGTGGCTCGCGCCGTTGCCGAGTACAATCGGCATAACCATCCGGTCGCGTTCAGTTTGATGAGCCAGTTGGCCGAGGGGGATCAGCGTAACGGTGCCGCTTACCGATCCATCACGGGTCTGTGGCTGCTCGAGCAGGGACTGTACCGAAAAGCAGCCGAAACATTTGCCGAAAATGAGGACACCACCTCAATTTATTACCGGGCCGTGGCACTAACCAAAGCCAATGACCCGGTGCTGGCGCAGTCGCTGTGGGAAGTAGCCGCTGCCACCGATCCGGCCGTGGCCGCGCTGAAACAGGTGTTGTACGACGAGCGAAAGCCGGTCTCGGACGTTGAGAAGGCATTTTACGTCTCGTACCGGACTGACAACCCGAACCGGGGGCAATACTGGGAAACGATTCAGAATCCAAATCTAAAAACCGTTGCCGGAGCCAGATTAGTCAACGATTATATTGCCACGCGGCAACCGTTTTACGCCCAGATGATCGTGAGCCAGATGGGTAAACCCGAACAATTAAGCCCGTTTGCCCGCTCGACCGAAAACCTGAGCACGTTGCAGATTGTCGTTGCTAAGAACAAATTAGCCGCTGCCGATTCGATGGGTCGAGCGTTTTTTCTGTCCCGGCACGAAGCCGACCGACTGTTTTTTTTGGGTCAGGTGTACGCGCAGAACAAGCAGGTGGCTAAGGCGCAGCAGTTCTACCGGCAGGCGTTGGCGTTGACTCCGCTGAACGCCCGAATCGTGACGTCGGCCGCGCAACTGCAACGGCAGCAAAAGCAGTCGAAACGGGCGTATGATCTGGTGCTGACGGCGTTACCGGTCAACGAAGACAATGCCGGGTTGCTCAAAACGTACGTCAGCCTGTGTCTGGACCTGCGCCTGCGCGACTACGCCGAGGAGGGATTAGCGAAGCTGCGGGCCGTTGCCCCACCCGCCGATTATCAGGCGTTTGTGACAACTTATCAGGAAAAATTGGCGTCAATCGAAAAGGACCGGCAAAAGTTTATGGAATAGGTTAGTTTTGGTCTGTTCAACCTGGCTTCAATCAACAAATCTTCTCATCCTGCATGAACATTATCGAAACCCGCGACATCGCCAAACGCTATATAATGGGCAGCGAAGTCATCGAGGCTCTCAAATCAGTCACGATCACCATTCAGAAGGGTGAATACGTTGCGTTCATGGGACCGTCGGGGTCGGGTAAGTCGACGCTGATGAACATCATTGGCTGTTTGGATACGCCTACGTCGGGCCAGTATATCCTGAATAATCAGGACGTTAGCGGTTTGGGTGAGAATGAACTCGCGGAGGTGCGCAACAAAGAAATCGGGTTCGTTTTCCAGACGTTCAATCTGCTGCCGCGTCAGTCTTCATTGGAGAATGTGGCCCTGCCGCTCATCTACGCAGGATTCAGCAAAGCCGACCGCACCGAAAAAGCCATGCTCTCGCTCCGAAACGTCGGGCTGGAAAACCGGGCCGGTCACAAGCCCAACGAACTGTCGGGTGGTCAGCGGCAGCGCGTGGCCATCGCCCGGGCGCTGGTCAACGACCCCAGCATCCTGCTCGCCGATGAACCAACGGGTAACCTCGACTCCAAAACGTCCTACGAAATCATGGACCTCTTCGACCAGATTCACAGCAAGGGCAACACGGTGATTATGGTGACGCATGAAGAAGATATCGCCGAATACGCTCACCGCATTGTTCGGCTCCGCGACGGATTAGTCGAGAGCGACCGCGCCAACGCCAACATCCGTAAAGCGAAAGCCCTGATGCAGACGGTATAGGTAACACGGACCGGGGCGCGTAGCCTTTAGTCCGTATTTGCTGGACATGAAATACGGACTGAAGTCCGTGTTACCCCTTCAACCCAATCTTCCTCCCTGTTTCGGCGGCCCGGTAAATGGCCTGCAACAGCCGGACGTCGCGGATGCCCTCTGCGCCGGTAACGTGGTCGGGGAGTTGCTTGCCGTCGAGCAGGTCTTTGCAGACACCATCCATGTGCAGGGCCTGATGGTTGGTATGCGGTTTTTCGATAATGCCCTTGCTGGTGCGGCCTTTAAGCGGACCGTAGCCAAAGGCTGGGGATAACTCAAACCAGCCGTCCTGACAGGATACATACAGCCGCTCGACGCCCGCCGTGTAGCTGGTGCTGGAGTTGCTGACGGCTCCGCTCGGAAACTGAAACTGCCAGAACATCGTCTCCTCCACGTCTTTGAATTTTTGCGGTTCGGTTTTGGGCGAAAACTGCGCCGTCACCGAAACGGGTTCTTCGCCCGTCACGTACCGGGTGCCCTGCACGGCGTAGATGCCCACGTCCATCAGTGCCCCGCCCCCGGCCATGTCTTTTTTCATCCGCCACTGATTCGGGTCGTTGATGCGGAAGGCGTCGCTGCTTTCGATAAACTTGATCGGCCCGAACACCTTCTGCTGGCCCAGCCGCATCACTTCCTGCGTGAACGGCTCGTAGTGCAGCCGGTAGCCGATGGCGAGTTGTTTGCCCGCTTTCTGGCAGGCGTCGATCATGTTCTGACAGGCTTTGGGCGTAATGGCCATCGGTTTTTCGCAAATGACGTGTTTGCCCGCCTGAGCCGCCCGCACC
>JAYTAC010000159.1:0-1866 GCA_043737755.1 Spirosoma sp. | reverse complement strand
ATGGTGCCGAAGCGATAGCCGCTCAGGTTGGTTCGTTTTTCCGTCGCAGTGATCGTTTATAAACCCAATGAATCAACGTAAAACCACCTTTCGGATTTTTGTTGTTGAAGACCGTGATGACCAGTGGAACCTCATTGAGCGGGCTTTTACTGAGGTGTTGCCCACCGCTCAGATCGTCCGGGCCGCCAGCGGGGACGAAGCCCTGACGCTGTTGCGGGAGTATTGCGGGCATAGCCGGGATTTTCCTCACTTAGTGCTGCTCGACCTGTATGTGCCCCGGCGGGAAAACGGATGGCAGGTCTTGCAGGAGATCCGGGCGTTGCCGAGTCCGCTGAATCAGATACCCGTTGTGATGCTGAGCAGTTCGGTCATGGCCAAAGACATCAAGGAAGCGTATCGCTTAAGGTGTACCTCTTACCTGATTAAACCCATCGTCTACCAGGAATGGCTGGATCACTTCCAGATTCTGAAAACGTACTGGTTTGACGTGGTGACGCTCCCTCACCTGACGAATTGAACCGACCAAACGTTGGTCATTACACCTGCTGTCGATTCGTCCGGCGGGCTTGTCAATGCGCGGCCACCATCTCTAAACTCCGCCACACCAAGTCGCCCATCGTGCGGCAGTCGGCAAAATTAGTCGTGCGGTAGTGGCGGTTCAGGGCCGACCGAAGCTGCTCCACGTTTCCGGCCGGGGCAATGGCATCTGCTCGCATGCAGGCCATTAAATCGCCGGTGCGCGACTGCTCCACCCGCAGCCGACCCGCCATCAGCGACCGCTCCTCGATCTGGTACTGGCGGACGCTTTCGGGCGTAAGGCAGGTGGTGCCGAGGTCGATGATGGGCTGGTTCTGCTTGTAATACTGCGGCATATACACCGACTTGCGCCCTTCGTACGACTGCTGATCGAAGTCGATGGCCCGGATACGGTAGTACACTTCGTCAAAATCGGGCGTGATGTCGACCACGAAATTGCTGGAGTGCATGTCGCCGAGGAGCCGCACAAAGCACCGTTCGTTGAACTTGACGAACTCCTTGCACAGCCGGACGGGGTTCATGTCGGCATCCTGCATCTGCTGACCGAAAAACATATCACCCGGAATTCCGGCAATGTGTTCCTCGATGAGCGTTTGGCCGCTGGTGAGGTAGCTGATGCGGTTGGGCGACAGAATATGCTCCAATTCAAGGCCATAAATCCGGGACGCGTCGGCCTTTTTGAGGTAGAAATAATCGAAGTTGTCGTTCACCTGATTCCGCACCCGCACCCGAAACGGCATGGTGTTGCCGTAGCTGCACAGGTCCACGCGGTCGATGGCGAGGTGGCCCGTGACGGACATATCGCCGTCGGCCTTCAGGATGGCGTAGATCGTTTTGAGGGCCAGCAGAATATCGTCGGTTTCGCTGGCGGGGTAGTACACCGTTTCCCAGAGCGTATCGCGGTCGCGTTTGTCGAAAAGCGACGCCGAGTTGTCGTACCGCAGCAGATCGGCGTACTGGATCGGCAGCGTATGTTCACGGTTGTACTGACGCAGGTACGCCCGCAGCGGTTCGCCAATGGAATAAACGAGTTTTTTCTTCGAGATCAGCGGCATGTCAGGTCAGTGTGTGTACGCAACGCAAAACGTGGGTGCTATAATCAACGCGCCGACAACGAATAACGGGGATACGCCGGTCCGTGTATGGTTGCTCAATGTTAAGGTTTTGTTATGAACAAACCCGATAACGCCCTCAACTCGTTAGGTAAAACACCGCTATTGCACTCATCTTGTCGATATCCGTCATCACCATCCCGTCACCAACACCCGGTCTACCCCTCACCCGCGCTCAGTTTGGTCCCGATTTCGTTTGGGGCACCGCTACGGCCGC
>JAYTAC010000158.1:0-1866 GCA_043737755.1 Spirosoma sp. | reverse complement strand
CCGTTCAGCATCGTCACGCGCCGGGTGGACGGGAGCGTCTGAATGCCGTAGTCGACCGACAGATTTATGGCAGTTTTGCCGTCTTTGGCACTTTTTGTCGTAATCAGCACCACACCATTGGAACCCCTGGCCCCGTAGATAGCGGTCGAAGCGGCATCTTTCAGGATCGAAATGCTCTCGATATCATTGGGGTTCAGGTTCTGCCCCACCGACGTACCCACGGCAAATCCGTCGATAACGTACAGCGGATCGCTGCCCGCCCCCAACGACCCGATCCCCCGCACACGCACCTCGAAGACGCCACCCGGCGTACCACTTTTCTGCTTGACGACCACGCCCGGTGCCCGCCCCTGAAGTGCCTGATTAGGGTTGTTGGCCGGTTGCTCGCCAATGTCCCGCATATTGATGACCGACACGGCGGAGGTAATGTCCTGCCGGCGCTGCGACCCGTAACCCATCACCACTACTTCGCTGAGCGTCTGATCATCGGGCACCAGTGCAATGGTCAGCGTGGTCTGATTGCCAACAACCATTTCCTGCTTCTGGTAGCCAACAAAGCTGAACACCAGCGTTGAATTTGCGTTGGGTGTCGAGATGCGATAATCCCCCTCCCCGTCGGTGGTGGTGCCCTGCGTCGACCCCTTCACGATCACACTCACTCCCGGCAACCCGGCTCCTTTTTCGTCGGTCACCTTGCCCGACACCGATACGTCTGCCAGAATAAGACCGGAAAGCATCCCCGGTGATTTGGGAACACGCAGAGTCAGCAGTTGCCCGCTCACCGGCAACCTGATGTCAGGTAACGTTACCAGTTCCTGGGCCGGACTCTGGTAGGAGCCAGCCATCATACTCAGTGTTACTACTGCATAAAGTCGTTTCATGATTATTGAGGGATGAGGTAAGAATTTTGGCTTGGTCAGACCTGAAGAAAAAACTGATCGGGCAGCCAAAGATTACCATTTCTACTCCATCAACTTTCATACACATACCTCTTTCAGGTACATTTCCCTTAAAAATTTGCATGATTTTTAAGAAAAACGGGCGTTCTCTGTCGAAAACGCCCGTTGGGGTAGCACCCAGTCAGGATTTGAGTAATGTGGACCGTATGAAATGCCGGTCGGGCTCAGGCCATGTCCAGCGTCTGGTTAGGCAGCGGGGATGGTTGGACAGGTTTGGGTTTGGCCGCGTCTAGCTGTACCCACAGCGACCAGTCTTCTTCGGACAGGTGCTGTCTCAGATACCCGTTCAGGTCGCCGTATAGATGCTTCACGAACGCGGGGTGCGTATTCTGGCATTGGCGGGTGGCCTTGACGATACGGGCGACCTGGTCCAGTTCGGCAAACTCCGCTTCGGCCCGCGCTGAGTTTCGGCTGAAACACATCGCGGAGCAGCTTCTCAAAAAGGTTTTTGCCGATTTTACGTATAGTTTCCAGATCATAGTAAGTCGTGCGCGTCAGTACGGTATAGCTGCGTACCTGTCCTCCCGTTTGCCTTCTATCAGAGAACAGGTTGATTGTTTACGTCAATCTTCACAAAACAAAGCTATTTTATTTACAATATCAACATAAGGTATATACAAGTTATGGAACATACAATATAAGACGATAATCAGGGGGGCTGTGTTGAGATTTCCCGCAGATTTCCAACTGATTTCTGCGAAAATCTGCGTGAAATACGAGAATTAATCTTTCGAAATACGTCAGGCTGGCTCCAGCAGCAGCTTCGCGTCGCCCCCCAGCTCGATCTGGTCTCCGGGAGCCAGCACGTAGCCTACACCGGGCAGGTCAACGCGTTCAACAGTGTCGTTGGCCCGCAGCAGTTTGGTTTTGTTACCGTTGGCGGGTAGCCCTCCGGCATCGGCCAACA
>JAYTAC010000157.1:0-1868 GCA_043737755.1 Spirosoma sp. | reverse complement strand
CCGGATCGAACGGGGCATTGAACTCTTCAGCCGACTTTCTGAAGAGTCCGTCCAACTGGTCATCGGTTGGCTCTTGCATACTCATCGTAGTTTAGCTGCTTTAGATACAGGCGGAGTTTTTCCCGCGCCCGTGCCAGATTCGACTTCGACGCCCCGACCGAAATGCCAAGTTTAGCGGCAATTTCATCGTGCGTAAATCCATCCATGACGTATAAATTGAATACCATTCGGTAGGCGGGCGACAGTCGCTGAATCAGGCCCAGCAACTCCTCGTGCGCCAATTGGCTGTGCGCATCGGCTGATTCTGATGCGACATAATGCCCGACCTGCTCGATGTCGTCAACGTGAAAGTAACGAGCTTCCTGCCGGTACTGGTCGAGGGCCGTATTGATCAAAATTCGTCGGAGCCAGGCTTTGAACGGCTGGTTCGGGTCAAACTGATCGAGTCGTGTGAACACCTTCAGGAATCCGTCGTTCAGCACCTCCACCGCCCCTTCCCGAGTGTGCGCATAGCGCAGGCAAACGCTCATTGCATACCCGTAGAACTGCCGGTAGAGCAGTTCCTGACTTTGCCGGTGGTTGCGTAAGCAACCCGCCAGCAGGTCAGACAACGGTGGTATGATGGGGGCGTTGGCCATAAAAGTCAATTCACGGGCGCTTCGAACGGGGTGTTACAAACCATTGTACCTTGTATTGACTGCGTTAGGGGAAACCAGTTCATCCGTAATACGGGAAGCGACGGGGAAGGGTTGCGTCAGACGGGGAAATTTTTCGGTGAATGTACCCCGGCGGGGGACCACGCACCATCAGGATACGTCAGAATCCCCACGCCATCAGCCCGCCATCGACGGCGATGGTCTGGCCGGTGACGTAGCCCGACGCGGGCATACTCAGAAACGAGACGACCGATGCCACTTCGTCGGCGTCGCCGATGCGATTCATGGGTGTTCGCTTCAGGATGCTGTCGCGCTTTTCGGGGTTGTTGAGCACGGGTGAAGCTAAGGGCGTTGTGATGTACCACGGAGCCACGGCATTGACCCGGATACCGTCAGGTGCCCACTCCACGGCGAGGTTGCGTGTTAGTTGGATCATGGCCGCTTTTGTCATGCCGTAGAGCGACCCGCTGCTGGTGTGCGTCAACCCCGATACCGATGAAACCATGACGATTTTGCCGTTACCCGACGCTTTCAGAAGCGGATATGCAGCCTGGCTAAGTTCGTAAGCCGACCGCAGATTCGTGTTCAGAATATGGTCGTAATCGGCGGGCGTATAATCAATGGTGGCTTTGCGGATGTTCGTACCGGCGTTGTTGACTAAGATGTCGAGCGTGTCCCACCCGGCCCGAACCGTCTCGATCACCCGAACCACGTCGCCCGGCTGACTCACGTCGGCTGCGACACCCTCCACCGTTTGGCCCGGTTGCCGGTTGTAAATGGCTCTACAATCCGCAAGTTGTTTTTGCAGCAACTCATTGTCACGGGCGACGACGAAGACGGACGCGCCGAGGTCCAGAAATTGCCGGACAATGGTCTCGCCAATGCCTTTGGTGCCACCCGTCACGAGGGCGCGTTGGCCGACGAGCGACCACAGGGGTTGATTCATGGACGAAAGGTCATTAATTTTAGCGTTTCCCCAACCAACTCTTTCTCATGAACAAACGAATCGGGCTGCTCACCGGGCTGTTGCTTTCGGCGGGCATCATCGCAACGGCGCAGAATAAGCCCAAACCGGAGGACGTGCAGACGTTTACGCTCAAAAACGGCATGAAGTTCATGGTTCTCGAAGACCATTCCATTCCCAACGCCAATCTCTACACGTTCTGGAAAGTCGGCTCGCGCAACGAGGTTCACGGCATCACGGGCCTGTCG
>JAYTAC010000156.1:0-4797 GCA_043737755.1 Spirosoma sp. | reverse complement strand
AAATTTATTGACGAACTCACGGTGAAACCGGCGAAGCCCGATTACTCAGCATTCATCACGAAGGGTGATAAAAGCATTGATCCAACGGCTTTATTCGGCATATGGAGGGATAATCCGCGTACGCCGGAAGAAATTCGCCGGGACGCATGGGGAGACAGATTATGACGCTCTGCGATACCAATGTATTTATTCATGCTTTCAATCAACATCAGCCCACGATTGATGTGTTAACGTCTGCTGGTTTTAGTAGCATGGTGCTATCTTCTGTTTCAGTGATGGAGTTGTACCGGGGGATGCGGAATAAAGCTGAATTGTCAGCAATGCGCAAGAAATTGGTATTCTACGATGTTGTTCACATCACGGATGACATATCTGAAAAAGCTGTCGAATTAATGGCCCAATTCAAACTTAGCCATGACCTGCGTATTCCTGATGCGCTAATCAGTGCAACGGCGGTCGTAACCGGAATGCCGCTGTTTACGTACAACACAAAAGATTTTGCCTTTATGCCGGGTATCAATCTGTACAATACATAATTATTTCTCCTACGGCTTCAGGCACAGCAAGTTGCGCAAGAAGGAGTCGATTTCGGTGTAAATTTGTTGAAGATGGAAACAGAACTGGCTATGGAAGTCGCGGAAACGATAACGGCAGAGGATACGGCCCGGTCGCTCTATGTGGTTTATCGGCTGTTACCCCCGGATGCAAAGCGGGTCTTCAAGGAGTTGCTCGATAAAGAAACCGGCGAAGAGTATAACAACTTAATGTGGCTTCCCCTGTCGGAACCTGCACTGAACGCACTCCGGGATGCCCCTGAAGAAGAATATTGGGACGAATTATACGCAAAGCAGCACGGAAATGATTGACGACGAACCCGGTATTGTGCAAGGAGACATAGTTTGGGCGCAACATCCGCTAACAGACAAAGTAGATAAGCTGAAATGTCGGCCAGTGCTCATTATCAGCAGTAGTTACTCGAACTCGCTGGATAATGATTACGTCGCTATCCCTATCACGAAGACGATTCGCCACGAGCCCTTCTCCCTGACGATTGAACCTGACGATTTGAGTGGAGACCTACCCATTGCCAGTGAACTGCGCTGCAACAAGCCGTTCACTGTGCGAAATACCCTGCTGCATGACAATATAGGCGTATTGATTGGTGCAAAAGTGGAGCAGACCACTCGTTTGGCTATTGAAGCAATAGAATACCGGCCCAGGCTGGAATCACTCAATGCAGAAGGGGCACAACTTTAGAAACTTGTGCGGAATAAACGAGTGCTGGTTTTTGGCATGTCAATTCTGACTGGGCTTCACTTCCCAAAAAACATAATGTGCTGCTGTGGTAAGCGGTCGTCGTTTTTCAGCAGTTTCATCCCTACCGCCCTCATTTCTTTGGTCGCCTGCACCACGCTCAGTTTGTGCAATTCCTTTATTGGTACACTCGGGTCCTCTGCCCGGTACTCCACCAACGCCACGCGTCCGCCCGGTTTCAGTGCCGACGCAATCCGGCTCATCATCTCGCGGGGGTACGAAAACTCGTGATACGCGTCGATCAGGATGGCTAAATCAACCGTGTTGGCAGGCAGTTTCGGGTCCGACTCGGTGCCCAGCACGGGCTGCACGTTGGCGATCTTCCGCTTCGACTTGCCCTCGTTCAGGTACTCGATCATTTCGGGTTGAATGTCCACCGCCAGTACCTTTCCTTTTGAGACCTCGGGAGCCATCAGGAAGCTGAAGAAACCCGTTCCGGCACCAATGTCGGCCACCACGTCGGTTGGTTTGAGGTCGAGAGCCGCCAGCAGCAGATCGGTGCGTTCCTCGCGTTCGCGCTCCGGGCGTTCGAGCCACGACGCGCCGAGGTGACCCATCACGTGCGCAATCTCGCGGCCTTCGTAAAACTTACCAATACCGTCGCGGCTGCCGCTGCGAAAGCTGTATACCCCGGACGAGTCGGCGGGGGGCGACGTGGCTGCCTGTTGCGATGACCCCGATCCGCAGGCCATCAGAAACGTGAGTGCTAAAATCCAAAGACTATACATGGCTGTGTGCTGGTTGTGCGGGTTAAACCATCGGTAGCCGAAAACAGTTGTTGGAAGCGAATCAATCATCCCCATTTATCGCATGAACCTGATCCTGCACTTATTAATCGATGCCGCCGTTATTTTCGGTCTGGCGTATTTCATGCCTCAGGTCGACGTCAAAAACTTCGGGACCGCCCTGCTCATTGCGGTGCTGCTGGGCCTGCTGAATTTCTTCGTCGGCTGGGTAATCCGGTTCCCGCTCAACTTAGTCACGTTCTTTCTGTTGTCGGGCATCATTCGTATTGTCGTGACGGCCATTCTGCTCAAACTGATCGACCGGTTCCTGGATAGCTTCACCATCGTCGGCTTCTGGCCCGCCTTAGTTATTGCCATTGCCGTGGCCGCTGCCGGGACCCTCATCGACCGGTCGGCTCCGACCGAGCGAATGGTGGAGTCGGGCTACATTGTCGGTCTGCCGTTAGGTTTTCGATCTGCTTAACGGGCATTTCCGTTTCGCACAAATGCAAAAGCCGCGTCATTGCTGACGCGGCTTTTGCATGTAACAACTAATACGAAATGAGCCGGTCTATTTAGTTGCGTCGACCACCCAGCAGAATACTGGCGTAGTAGAGCAGCGTGGCCAAAGACCCCAGCGCAGCAACAACGTAGGTCATCGCAGCCCACCACAGCGCATTTTTGGCGAAGCCATATTCGCGCTCGTTGACGACGCCGTTCGTTTGAATCCAGGCTAACGCCCGCTTGCTGGCGTCGAACTCAACCGGCAGCGTCACAAAGCTAAACACCGTCGTCAGCGCGAACAGGACTACGCCAACTGTCAGGGGCAGGGGCGTGGTTTGCAACAGCAGAATGCCTCCCAGCAGAATCCACTGCATGTATTTTGACGAAACCGTTAGTACCGGCACCATCGCCGACCGCAGTTTCAGGGGTGCGTAGGCCACCTGATTCTGAACGGCGTGCCCGCATTCGTGAGCGGCCACGGCCGCCGATGCCACACTCTTGCCGTAGAATACGTCGGCACTCAGGTTAACGGTCTTGTCTTCGGGGTTGTAGTGGTCGGTGAGCATACCCTCCACCGACAGGACGCGCACGTCGAAAATACCGTTTTCGCGCAGCATCCGCTCGGCCACTTCGGCCCCGCTCAGGCCGTTGCTCAGTCCAATCTGGGAGTATTCGTTGAATTTGCTCCGCAGCCGCCAGCTCACAAAGGCACTAAGACCGAGAATAACGACCATCAATATCAAGGCAGAATTCATAATTTAGTTGGTCAGGTTTGTGATTTTATCGACGGGAAGCTTAACCGCCTGCTGTCAATAAAACAACGAATGATGCGGAAAAGTATCCCGGTTATTCGACCATTTATCCCGCCAGCGGCCCTTTCAACGAGCATACCGAGACCATACTACAATGAGAACGTCGGGCTTCATGCGTTTTAGGGTCAGTGCATACTTATTGCGTAGCCATAGGGACTGTCAGGGAGTAACCCGGAACAGGAGGTAACCCGAAAGCGGCCTGGCACTGGTTTAGTAACTCTGCTTGATGCGCTCGATGAGTTGCGTGGTTGAGTAGCCCGGCACGAGGGCCACCGTTTCGACGCGCCCGCCACGGGCCAGCACGAAATCGGCCCCGACAATGGTTGCCACCGTATAATCGTCCCCTTTCACCAGCACGTCGGGTCGGATGGCTTCGATCAGTTCGAGGGGGGTGGGTTCGCCGAAGAGCGTGACGGCGTCCACAAATTCGAGGGCGGCCATGAGCCGGGCGCGGGCATATTCGTTGACAACGGGGCGCAACGGCCCTTTGATGCAGCTAACGGACGCGTCGGTGTTCAGTCCCAGGATCAGCCGCCGACCAAACGCACGGGCCTTTTCGAGGTAGTCGACGTGGCCGAGGTGAACGATGTCGAAGCAGCCGTTGGTAAACACAATCGGTTGCCCGTCGGCCCGCCATCGGTCGGCCTGCTCGATGGCCTGCTGACGGGAAAGGATTTTGGATTCGGTCACGAGTAAGAAGGCTATTCGAGATTGAGCCGTTGCAGAATAATACGGGGATTTTGTTTTTGGTGCAGTATACCGATAATCTCTACATCGCGGTTGATCTCATCGACAGCGTAGAAGATCTGAAATTTGAACTTTTTAAGTAGACCCCGACGTACGAACAAGATGGTTTCAGCGTACATAAACGGATTTCGACAGATTCTCTCGAGCGTACGTTGAACATCATCGTAAAATTCTTCTCCCAGAGTCTCAAACTCGAACGTCAGGAAATCTATTTCCCGGAACAAATCCTCACTGGCATTCTCCGAAAGTCTTAGCGTGTAAAGATCATTCCCATCCATATTTCGCTCGAACTCGTTCTTTCACTTCTTTCCACGGAAGGCTTCGCTCTGGATGTGCTTTTGCTTCCTGATAACGCTTCATCAGTAACTCGTTCAATAATCGGTCATATTCCTCTATATCTTCATTAGAAATGTCTTCCCGCAGAAAAACGATATGGTTGGCATACTCGAGCATTTTCAGTTGGTCATGCTCAGACATGTTGCCCACCCGCTGCTGTATGGTTTCGGCGATGCTCATCGTGTGATAGTTGTCTGTTTCACCGTAAATATAACCAATTACCGCTCCAATCGAACCGCATTCGGATCGGTCAGCACGTCGTCATTGGAAGCCGTTTTGCTGCGCCGGAGCAGTACGACCAACAGGCTCAGCACACCCAGAATAATGATCATCAGCGTTGATACGCCGTGGATAAACGT
>JAYTAC010000155.1:0-1874 GCA_043737755.1 Spirosoma sp. | reverse complement strand
AGCAATTCATCATGGCACAGGCAAAAGCGGATAAGCTGATTGATTCAACGATTGAAGCCCTCGACGGGGGCGCAAGTTCGGTAAAACCAAAAGATGGCGCCAGTCTGATTAAAGATTGGATCACGGCCCTCAACAAAGAAGAGTCGCTGAGCGATGTGTCGGACGAGTTGCAGGAACTGCACGACGAGTTAACGGGCAAAGAACCGGATGGTAAAAAGATCAGCACCCTCCTGAAAAAACTCGGCGACCAAACCGCCAAGGCGGCCAAAGACGTTGAGGGTGACCAGCAGGACTCACTGAAAAACTTAGCCGAGTCGCTCAAGGAATTCAGCAAAGAACTGAAATAAGACTAAACCAGCACGGATATGATTTCACAAGATCAAGATCAGGCGTCGCTGATTCAGCAGACCGTAAGTGCATTCGACAGTGGCATCAGCACGGTTGAGCCGCAGGACGGCATTGCCTTGATCGACAAATGGCTCGACCAACTTGATGAAACGGGCGACGACGCAACCGATGAGATTGCCGACACGCTCGAAGAACTCCGGTCGGAACTCGACCTGGAAGAAGGTCAGCCCAACGCATCGGCCATTGCCGAAATTTTGCAGGACCTGATCGAGCAAACACAGGCCGTGATGCAGTCGGCGGAAGCCAGCGCGGAGCAAACCGAACTCTCACAGTTGGTGGCTACGCTCGACAATCTGCACCGTCAGATCAGCAGCGCACAATGAGCAATGGACCGCGCGGGCGGCCCCGAATGGTCAATGAACAGTGTATAATGAAGGACGAATCAGAGTAGCCACCTTCATTGTACACTATTCATCAGTCATTCGGAGCCGCCCGCGCGACTCATTCAGAACACTAACTCTCAACGAATATGGCACTCGATCAACACGCGGCCAATCTGGTCGGCACAACCATCAGCGCATTCAACGGCGACGCCATCAGTGTCTCGCCGACGGACGGAATTTCGCTCATCGACAGTTGGATCAGTGCTCTGAGCAACGGTGGTCAGGGCACAAACCCGGTGGTCAGCGGCCTGAGTGAACTGAAAAGCGAACTACGAAGTGGCAACCCCGACGGGTCCCGAATTCAGCAGATCATCGATGACTTAGCCGACCAGGTGGGACAGGCCGCTATGTCGGCCGACGGCCAGGTGAAAGCGACACTCGATCCCTTGGTCAACGCGTTGCATGGATTCAGCCAGCAGTTGGGTGGATCGTCGACGATGGCCGCTATGAACATTGATCCGTCGGACGGCGTCATGCCCGGCCAGACGGGTGGGCAGGCACCCATGACCAGCACTGTGGGGGGCGAATCGACCAATAGCGGCACCGGAACATCGGCAATGGGTATGAACGACGAGGATCAGTTATCGAACCGGAGCGGGGGCACCACCGAGAATGGTTCGGCAACGGGTATGGACGACATGACCGGCAGCGACGGTGCCCAGCGGCAGGATAGCGGTTCACGCGACTCAGGCACTGGTTCGGGGGGTGATGATTACAGTTCTAATTCCGGCACCCGGTCGTCGGGCGTATCGGGCGGCTCGGCCGAGTCGGGCAGCGGCTCATCGGGCGGACGGTCGCAGTATTAATTCAATTCAACCCCGCAAAACTATGGCAAATCAACATTCGTCCACGTCCGGCTCATCGGCAACAACGTTGCTCGACGCTACCGTGGCCGCTTTCGACCAGGGCCAGGCGGCATCACCCCAGGAGGGTATGTCGCTCATCACGGACTGGTTTTCGTCCATCAAAAACAATCACCAGACCGGCGATTTAATGGAGCCGCTCACCCAGTTACACGCCGAATTGCAGACCGGCGCACCCGACAACGGCAAACTCAAGAAATTGCTGACCCAATTAGCCGAC
>JAYTAC010000154.1:0-1875 GCA_043737755.1 Spirosoma sp. | reverse complement strand
ACCCGCTGTCGGACGACAAGCTCGAAAAAATCCTCAACGACCGGGGCTACAACATTGCCCGCCGGACCGTGGCCAAATACCGCGAGCAGCTCAACATTCCGGTGGCGCGGCTGCGGAAAGAACTTTAGTCAGTTATCAGCAGACAGTGAGCAGTTATCAGTGAATGGAGTTTAATTTTGCGGCTGTCTGTTGCTCACCGATAACTGCTTACTGATAACTGTTCATTGACTACGTCTCTTGCCCGCTTCCTTTCCGTTGCGTTTCACCCCCTGCTGATGCCAACGTTTGTATTCGGCGTTTTGCTGTTTCTGGTGCCCAATGTGCTTGGCGTCGATGTTTTTTCGGCCACCCTGCGAACCAGCCTGCTGCTGCTGATTTTCGTGGGCACGTTCGGCGTACCGGCTCTGCTCATTTATTATCTGTACCGCAGCGGCTACGTGCAAACCCTGCACCTGACCACCCTCGCCGACCGGCGGCTCCCGTTTTTCCTGACTGCCTTCGTTTACGCCTTTCTCACATTTCTGTTCGGCTTTCGGATGGCGTTGATCTCGACCGTTGCCCCCGAAATCGCCGTCCTGCTGGGCAGCATAACCCTGTCCATTCTGCTCGTTGGCCTCATCAGTCTCTACTGGCAGATCAGTGCCCACAGCGTCGGCATCAGTGGCGTAGCGGGAATCATTGCCGGTGTAATGCTTAAATTCAGCCAGACCGATTTGTTTCTTCCTCTATTGCTGAGCGTTTTGTTAACGGGCTTTGTGGGCACTGCCCGCCTGAGGCTCAACGCCCATACACCCGCCCAGATCGGTGCCGGTGTTTTGTTGGGCTTGTGCGTTAGCTTAGTGGCAGTGTTTTGGCTCGTGTAAGTTTTACTGAACCGCATCGGCCGGTATCGCACGGCAGCGGCCGACCGTCGGCGCACCGGCCGGAGCGGGACCGATGGAGACACAGAGGAATCACGGAGGTTATCTTTGTGTCGCAACACGCTCATAAATTTTTCTCCGTGTTCTCCATGAATTCCTCAGTGCCTCCGTGTTAAGAGACTATGTACGAGAATATCATTTATGAAGCCCAGGACGGCGTTTGCCGGATCACCCTCAACCGGCCCCAAGTGTACCATGCCCTCAACAGGACCCTGATTCACGAAATCACCACCGCCGTGGAAACCACCGGGACCGACGATAGTGTCCGCGTAGTCGTCATCACGGGCACCGGCGACCGGGCGTTCTGCTCCGGTGCTGACCTGAAAGAAGGCTTCGCCGGGGCCGCCACGGGCGATACAATTAACCTCGGCGAGTCGTTGCGTACAGGCTACAACCCCATGATCCGGGCCATCCGAAATCTGCCCAAACCCGTTATCGGGCGCATCAACGGCGTGGCGGCCGGAGCGGGCTGCTCATTGGCGTTGGCCTGCGACGTGGTAATCTGCACCGAAGACGCTTATTTCAGCCAGATTTTTGTGAACATCGGTTTGGTGCCCGACGCCGGTTCCACGTTTTTCCTGCCCCGTCTTGTGGGCCCGCAGCGGGCGTTTGAATTGTGCAGTACCGGTCGGCGGGTCTACGGTCCCGAAGCGGCTCAAATCGGGTTAGTCGGCCGGTCAGTCCCGGCGGCTGACCTCGACACAGCCGTTGATCAAGTCGTGCGGCAGTATGTCACCGCCCCGACCCGTGCCATCGGAGCCATGAAACTCATGTTGAACCAGTCGCTGTACTCCAATCTCGATCATCAGTTGGAGCGGGAAGCTGACAATCAGGATAAATTGGGTCGTTCGGCCGATGCTGCTGAGGGCATCGGCGCGTTTCTGATGAAGCGACCCGCAAATTTTTCGGGCCGTTAGTTTGGGCTGTCCACGCTTTTACCTATTTTTGCACTCCC
>JAYTAC010000153.1:0-4804 GCA_043737755.1 Spirosoma sp. | reverse complement strand
TGTTTTCCAACGTCCGGTAGGTGGTCAGGGCGGCATCGCCGAACTGCGGGTATTCGGCGGGCAGCACGTTGGCGGGCATGTCGCCAATGGGTTCGGGCTGGCCAATGTGGTAAAACTCTTTAAGATCGGCAACTTTAAAGCCTTTGGCCGTTTCTTTGCCTTTGCCGATGTAGCCCCGCTGCCCATTCAGTTCAGGATGCTCGTATTGCTGTTTGACGGCATCGGGGGCGGAGAAAAACGCCTGTGCCGAATCATAAAGCTGCTTGGTGAGGTCGTTGGTGAGACCGTGGTTGCGGAGGGCTACAAAACCAATCTGGTTGAAAGCCCGGCCCAAATCCTGCACGAACCGGGCTTTTTGGTCGGCGTCGCCCGCCGTGAAATTGGCTAAATCCAACGAGGGTATCTCGTCGTATAGTGCTGGAGACTGCATAGACTACGTGGTTTTCACAAAAGTACGAAAGATTGCGTAACGGCAGGACGGGCCGACGGACCCGGCTAATGACCGGACCATTGATGCGACACTAAGTTCGCCGGGTTCGCCGGAAAAGTGCTATCTTCCCCTTTATTTTTCTACCCGTCCAACGCGTCATCTGCTTTAACCCCGCCCACCAATGCCCGTATTCACTCTCGGTATAGAAGAAGAATTTCAGACCATCGACCCCCAAACGGGGGAATTGCGATCCCACATGTCGAAGATCGTGGAGGGTGGCAAGATCACCCTTCAGGAGCGCGTAAAAGCCGAAATGCACCAGGCCGTAGTGGAAGTCGGCACCGACATCTGCCGCAATATCCACGAAGCCCGCAGCGAGGTGACGTACCTGCGCAAGATGATTATCGAATTGGCCGACGAACAGAATCTTAAAATCGCAGCCGCCGGTACGCACCCCTTCTCCGACTGGCAGCAGCAGCTTATTACGCCCAACG
Source organism: Spirosoma sp. (assembly GCA_043737755.1). Lineage (GTDB taxonomy): Bacteria > Bacteroidota > Bacteroidia > Cytophagales > Spirosomataceae > Spirosoma. The sequence continues at coordinate 3,880 of JAYTAC010000153.1, read as the reverse complement.
AACGCTACGACCAGCTCATCGACGAACTGCGCGATGTGGCCCGCTCCAACCTGATCTTCGGACTGCATGTCCACGTGGGCATCGAGAGCCGCAACGAAGGCATTCATATCATGAACGCCGTGCGGTACTTTCTGCCCCATATCTACGCCCTGTCGACCAACTCCCCATTTTGGCGGGGCCGCAACACGGGCTTCAAGTCGTACCGCTCCAAAGTATTCGACAAATTTCCGCGCACGGGCATCCCCGATTTTTTCTCGTCGGCGGCTGAGTACGACGAGTACTTAGCTTTATTGGTAAAGACCGGCTGCATCGACAACGGCAAGAAAATCTGGTGGGACATTCGCCTGCACCCGTTCTTCGACACCATCGAGTTCCGCATCTGCGACGTGCCGATGCGGGTCGATGAAACGATCTGTTTGGCCGCCATTATGCAGGCATTGGTCGCCAAAATCTACAAACTGCACAAGCAGAACCTAAACTTCCGACCCTACCGGCGCATCCTTATCAACGAAAACAAGTGGCGGGCCGCCCGCTACGGCATCGAAGGCAAACTCATCGACTTCGGCAAGCAGGAAGAAGTGCCGACCCACCAACTGATTCACGAACTGCTGGATTTCATCGACGACGTGGTGGACGAATTGGGCAGCCGGGCCGAGTGCCAATACGTGCTGAAAATCCTGGAGATGGGCACCGGTGCCGACCGGCAGCTTGCCGTTTACCAGGAGCACAACGACCTGAAGCGCGTGGTCGATTACATCGTGGAAGAAACTTCTTTCGGAATCAAGTAGTTGAATCGTCTACGTCGGAAAATAACCAATGAAACTCACGAAAATTGCCGTTCTGGACATGAACAACAACCACGCCAACGAAGGCATGCGTTGTATTCTGCACGCCATTCGGAACGTACAGGGCAACGGATGGCAGAACCTGTCGGCCAACCTTACCTTCGACGTGTTCAACGTCCGGGGCAACAACGAACTCCCCGATCTGGGATACGATATTTATATTTCATCCGGCGGACCGGGTAGTCCACTTGCGTCGGACGACGCCTGGGAGGTTCCTTATTTTGAGTGGATCGACGGAATTTTCGAGTGGAACCGTCGGCACGAGCGCAAGAAATTCGTGTTTCTCATCTGCCATTCGTTTCAGTTGGTGGTGAGGCACTTATCGCTCGGCACACTGAGCAAACGCCGGTCGACCTCATTCGGTATTTTCCCGATTCATACCGTTGGTAATGGTCTCACCGATCCGCTGCTGATGGGCCTGCCCGAACCGTTCTACGCCGTCGATTCGCGCGATTACCAGATTACGGAGCCGGACGAGCCACGTTTGAACGCAATGGGAGCCAGCATTCTGTGTCTGGAAAAACCCCGCCCCCACGTCCCGCTCGACCGGGCGGTGATGGCCATTCGTTTTTCGGACGAGATCGTGGGGACGCAGTTCCACCCCGAAGCCGACGACGAGGGAATGCTGCGGTACTTTTTGACCGACGAAAAACGCAGGCAGGTGATCGCCAACTTCGGTCAGCCTAAATACGATGAGATGATGGCGTATTTACAGGACCCCGACAAAATTGCCCTCACCGAAACAGTCATTTTACCGGGCTTCCTGCGGCAGGCTATCCGGGCGTCAAACGTTCAACTAAATCTTGTACCCGCATGAGCACCGTTGATATTTTGCTGGAGATAAAAAAACTGCCAATAGACGACCAGTTGTTGGTGGTTGAGAAAGCCCTGCGTAATATCCGGCTTGCAGAAAGGCGGGATCAAATGCGGCAGGCAGCAGACATCATGCGTAATGATTACCTGAACGACCCGGAATTGACGGCTTTCACGGCTTTAGACGGCGAGTTAGTCTATGAATCAATCTGAAGTTTGGCTGGTTGACTTAAATCCAACTCAGGGATCAGAAATCCAGAAAGTGCGTCCTTGTCTTATCGTTAACGACGATGCAGTGGGTGCGCTGCCATTACGGGTCATAGTGCCATTTACGGACTGGAAACCTCACTACACATCAGCTAACTGGCTCGTCAAACAAAGTCCTTCTCTCCGAAATGGATTGCAGAAGGAATCAGCCGCCGATTGTTTCCAGGTTCGTTCTGTGTCGACAACCCGCTTTGTCAGGAAGCTGGGGGCGATTGAGTTAGTAGAATTTGAGAAAGTTCAGCGGGCCCTGGCCAACGTATTTTCAATCGCTTTATGATTCAACACGTCCGCCAAGTCTACAACGAAGCCTTCAGCCCGGAGCGTTACCAGGCATTTCTGGCCGATATCGACCATGAACTGCCCGGTCAGTTGGATTTTCGGGTGGCCGAAACGCCCGTATTTATCCCCAAAGTGCTGACCAACAAATTGCGGGAAGCCTGCAATGACATCGTTTCGGTGCTGATGCGGGATGATTTCAACGCACTGACCGAGCGGGCTATCCCGGCCGGGCAGCGGGTGCCGAACGAACTGCCGGGTGGACACACGCAGTTCTTGGCGGTAGATTTTGCCGTTTGCCGGGATGAAACCAGCAAAGAACTGACACCCCAATTAATCGAATTACAGGGCTTTCCGTCACTCTATGGTTTCCAGCCATATTTGGCCGATCAGTTCCGCGCTCACTTTCCCGTTCCCGACACGCTGTCTCACCTGTTCCACACAACCGACAACGCGGGCTACCTTTCCGAACTGCGTCAGATGATCGTTGGCGACTGCGCCCCGGAGGAGGTGATCTTGCTGGAGATTTACCCCGAACGCCAAAAAACCCGCATCGATTTCGTCCTCACCGAGCGGTACATCGGTGTGGCTCCTGTTTGCCTGACGAAGATAAAAAAACAGGGGCGGCAGTTATTCTACGAAAAAGACGGGCGGCAGATTCGCATCAGACGCATCTACAACCGGCTTATTTTCGATGATCTGCAAAACTACCCCGGTCTGCAAACCGACTTTACGCTCACCGACGACGTGGACGTGATCTGGGTGGGGCACCCGAACTGGTTTTTCCGCATCAGCAAATTTGCGCTGCCCCTGCTGAAAAGTCCGTACGTCCCGGCCAGTTATTTCCTGTCGGACCTGACCGAGTATCCCGCTGACCTTCAGAACTACGTCCTGAAGCCGCTGTTCTCGTTTGCGGGTAGTGGGGTCCGGCTCCACATCACCCCCGCCGACCTCGACGCCATCCCACCTGAGCAGCGCAGCAGTTACCTCATTCAGCGCAAGGTCCGGTACGAGCCGGTAGTGCAGTCGCCCGACGGGCTGATTAAGTGCGAAATCAGGATGCTGTTTCTCTGGCCCGACCGGGATGAAGAACCGACGCTCGTGACCAACCTTTGCCGGTTGAGCCGGGGCGAAATGATCGGCGTTGACTTCAACAAAAACTTCGACTGGGTCGGCGGAACCGTGGGCTTCTTCGAGCAATAAACAATCATAAACGCAGAGGAAGATGAGTTCAACGCAGAGTTCGCAGAGCATTGTTCTCTTTTACCTCTGCGTCAAACTCTCCTTCCTCTGCGTTTAATAACTCTCATTATGGAAACACAATCAATTCTAACCACCGAAAAAGCCGTTTTCGACCTCACCGGCAAGGTCGCCGTCATCACCGGAGCCAGTAAAGGCATCGGCGAAGACATTGCCCGGCTCTTTGCCCGTTTCGGCGCAAAAGTCGTTGTCAGCAGCCGCAGGCAGGAATCGCTCGACCAGCTTGCCGACGACATCCGGGCGCAGGGCGGAGACGCCACCGGCATTGCGGCCCATACCGGCGACATGGACCAGATTCGGCAGTTGGTCGATAAAACCATTGCTGTCTACGGCGGCATCGACATTTTGGTCAACAACGCAGCCACGAACCCCGTCTACGGCCCCTCGCTCGACTGCGACGCATCGGCCTTCGATAAAAT
>JAYTAC010000152.1:0-1877 GCA_043737755.1 Spirosoma sp. | reverse complement strand
CGCAGTTACGGCTCAATACCATCGGGTTCGTGTTCCAGAGTTTCAACCTGCTGGCTCCGCTTACAGCCGAAGAAAACGTAATGATTCCGCTCCAGTTGCAGGGCGTATCGGGCCGCGACGCCCGCGACCGCACCGAGCAAGCCCTGAAAACGGTGGGCATGACCGACCGCCGACGCAATCTGCCCAAACAACTGTCGGGTGGGCAGCAGCAGCGCATCGCCATCGCCCGCGCCCTCGTCACGAACCCCAAACTCGTGCTCTGCGATGAACCTACCGCTTCGCTCGACAAAGATTCGCTCGCTATCGTTATGCATGAACTGCGCACCTTAGCCGACGGTGGCAAATCGGTCGCCGTTGTCACCCACGACCCGCGCCTGAAGCAATACGCCCACCGTATTGTGGAAGTTGAGAACGGCATCGTAACGGAAGTAGGAATTGAATAATGAGAAATGCAGAATGAATAATTGATAACGAAGCTATCACAATGAAAACTATCTATCTGGTTATCTGTGGGTTTTTGCTGATCTCCTGTGGCGGTGAGGACGAGAAAACGGCTCAGCAAACTGATTCGGTGCAGACCGTGCGTCCCCCGGCGCGGGTGGACGACATATTGGGCATCGCCATCATCGAACCGGCCGCTCGGATCAGTGCGCTCTCGGCCGAAACGGGTGGACTGGTCCGAAGCGTCAACGTCGAAATTGGTCAGCAGGTCAGAAAAGGACAGGCGATTCTGACGATGGACAACGCCGTCGAAAACGCTCAGCTTCGGCAGGCTACCGTCAAGATCAGCACCCAGCAGGACGCTATCGAAACGGCCCGCCAGAACGTGCAGACACTACGGGTGCAACTCCAGAAAGCCGAAGCCGATCAGCAGCGTAACGACCGACTGTTTGCCGGGAACGCCCTGACCCGCAAAGAATTTGACGATTCGCAGTATCAGGTCACGAACCTACAGCAACAAATTCGGGCGTCGGAAGCGCAGGTGAAACAGGCCCAAGGGCGCGTCGGCGAACTCCGCGCCGACAGTCAGTACGCCCGCACGGTGGCCGGTCTGAAAACGGTGAAAGCTCCCGCCAACGGGACGCTCCTGAGCTTAGATGCCAAAGTCGGGCAGTTCTTGGCCAACAACCAGTCCATCGGCGATTTTGCCCCCGCCGGGCCGCTCGTGGCCGTAACGGAGATCGACGAACTGTTCGCCCTGAACGTGAAAGTCGGCCAGAAAGCCATCGTCCGGCCCCAGGGCAGCAGCGACGTTCTGACAACGGGTACGGTGGTGCTGGCTTCGCCCTATCTGCGCAAAAAATCGCTCTTCTCCGACAACGCGGCCAACCTCGAAGACCGGCGCGTCCGTGAAGTGCGGGTGCAGTTGGACGACCCAACGAAAGTAATCATCGGCGCACGGGTGGAGTGTGTGATCAAGGTAAAATGATTGTCAAGCAATGCTGATGCACAAAGGTTCTCTGTGTATCTCCGTGTGAACTCTGTGTACCTCTGTGTGTCAATTTTATGCTCAAAACAGCCTTCAGATTCATTCGCTACGACGTGCCCAAGTCCATTGGCGCGTTGGCGGGCATCATCATCTCCGTGTTTTTGATCGGTCAGCAGGCGGGAATTTTCCTGTTCCTCTCCGACGCCATGCGCAGCATTGTTACCAACAACAGCGGCTACGTCTGGGTGACGGACGAGACCACCCTGAACGCCAACCAACTCAGTCCGCTCGATGTGCGGAAGGGCCGCGAGATCAGTTCGCTGCCGGGTGTGGAGCGGGCCTACCCGGTGGTGATTGCTACGGCGGGGGCCAAGTTTGCCAACGGCGGCACGGGCGGCTTTTCACTCGTCGGGTCCGAGGGGCCAAACTTCGTGGGTGGTCCGTGGCG
>JAYTAC010000151.1:0-11583 GCA_043737755.1 Spirosoma sp. | reverse complement strand
CATGACCCGTCAGATATTCGCCCCACCAGCCGGGCCGTCTTCGCCCCCGTCCGTTTCCGTCGTTGCCATCAGTTCAGTGGATGGGCCGGAAGCAACCGACGTCCGCAGCCACCGAATCAAACAATTAGAAGACGAATTAGCCACCCTGCGCGATGACATGCGCTCGGCAATTGAGGAGCAGGAAATTGCTCACGAAAAACTTCAATTGGCCAACGAAAAGGTCATTCGCTCGAATGAAGAATTACAAATTAACAGGGAAGAAATTGACCTCACCAATGAGAAGCTGCTGACTGCCAATCAGGAGCTTCGGGTGCGCAACGACCAGTTGTCGGAGGCCAACGCTTTTGCCGGGACCATCTTCGGCACCATCCGCGAAGCTATTGTAGTACTCACCCCCGACCTGCGCATCAGAAACGTTAACCCGGTGTTCCACAGCCTGTTCGGACTGGAGGAAGCCGACGTTGAGGGACAACTGATCTATGAATTGGCCAACCGTCGGTGGGACATTCTCCAACTGCGGTCTCTGCTTACCAACGTCACCACGTGCGAGGTGCCGGTACGGAACTTCGAGCTGACTCATTCGTTTCCCGGCGTAGGCGAAAAGGTGCTTTCCCTCAATGCCCGGCGGGTAGTATGGCAGCAAGAGGTTATTCTGCTCGCCATCGAAGACATCACCGAACACCGCCGGTTGCAGCGCCTGATTCAGGAGCGCGAAGACCTGACCTACCAGCTCAGGCAAACGGACGAAGCGGTTGACCAACTGTCGGTTTTGCGGGAGCAGGTACGGGCGCGGGCGCGGGGCGAACTGTTGCACGCGTCGTCGCACGATCTGCGGGCGAGTTTAGGCATTATTCAGGGCGCGGCCGACCTGCTCTCGTTTGCCGATTCCGATCAGGAGCGGGGACAGATGCTGGATGTAATTCAGCGAAATGTGAAGCAGACTACCCGGCTGATTACTGAACTGCTGGACTTTTCACGGCTGGAAGCGGGGCGGCAATCAGTCTCGTTCGCCCCCTTCGACGCGGCCGATCTACTGCGCCAGTTAGGCGAAAACGTCAGACCGCTGATCGAGAAAAAAGGGCTCACGCTGCACATCTCGGGCGAAGACTCACTGCCTGTTGAGGGCGATGCGCTCAACGTGTTCCGGATTGCTCAGAATGTGGTGCTCAATGCGCTCAACTACACCGATCAGGGCAACATTGGTATGCGCTGGGGCAGCACCGGACCGGACGAATGGTTTTTCGGCATTGACGACACCGGGCCGGGTATGGAGCAGGATGCCGCCTACCGACCCTCGCACGGGATTGCCGTAGATTCGCCTGATTTGCCGTTCGGCAGGAGCAGCAAATTCCTGCCGGGGCCAGCGGGCGAAGGCATCGGGCTGACCATAGTCCGGCGGTTGTGCGAACTACTGCGGGGCCGCTTGGTCATCGACAGCCAGCCGGGGCGTGGCTCAACGTTCCGGGTGCTGCTGCCCCAGCGTTACTGAACGCATAACACCCCCGTATGGCCTGCCGCAGGCGGGGTCTGCCGATGCTGTTCATCAGTGGTCTGCCACCAGCCCGGTCCCGGCGGCACCAGCGCGGACACGGGTCGCCCGCCTGCCAAATGCCGGACCATATCCGCTAATCCGGTCGCCTGGGGCCGACCACTGCTCACGTCAAAAACGCCGGGTTCGTGGCGGTTCTCCCGGCGGGTCAGCAGGCAGTGCCAATCGTAAAGACCAAACAACGCCCAGGCAGTAACGGCCCGCACGTCGGCTCCCGCCAATCTCGCCTGCTCAGCCTGCTGCCATACCTCGCCCAGCCACCGCTTCTGCTCGTCAACGCGGTCGCCCAGATGCGCTTCGGTGACGACGATAGGTATCCGATAGCGCTCCCAGACTTGCCCGAGCAGATTTGCCACCCCGAGCCGCCGGTCGGGAGCCGCCCGCACAATTTTGGTATCGACGTAGGCTTGCCTGCCGTTGTTGCTGTGCATCCGGGTGTTGTACCGGTTCAGGTCCTCATCCAAATAGCGTTCACTGGTGACGTAATGATTGACGCCAATCACCGACGGGGGACAGGGATTTTCGACGTGATACCACAGTTCGCTCTCGGTGGCCCCCGCCCCGCGCAGGTAATTCCACAAGTCATGGTCGGGCGTCACGCGGCCGCAGAGCAGGTCCCAGGTTAGCCAGCGCCGGGTGTTTTCAAAATCGGCCTGGTACTGCACACCGGGCGTACTATGCACATAGCCCAGGTCGTCGGTCTGCACCAGACGGGCACGGGGCTGCACCGTTCTGATCTCCGCCATTGCCCGGACCGTTGCCCGCACTTGCCGCAGCAGGAGTTGCACAAACAGTTGATCGGAGCGGCCGTGCGGATACCAGAGACCATACATCCCGGCAAAGCGGGCCGTTGTAAGCGGCTCGTTGACAGGAGTATACGCCTGTATCCACGGGTATCGCTCGGCCACCTGCCGGGCGTAGCGGGGCAATTCCTCTTCAAACGCAGGGGTGTCGAAGGTAGCATAGCGGGGACCACAGCCGTGATGAACCAGGCCCACCACGGGCTGGATGTTCAGTGTACGCAGCCGGTTCAGCCGCTCATCGGACCAGCGCCAATCCAGTTCGTCGGGGTGATCGGGGGCGGTGCGTTCCCACAGCACCGGATAGCGGAGCGTAGCGATGCCCAGTTCAGCGATGCAGTCGAGGTCATCGGCCCGGTCGTGGTGACCACTCCGGCATACCTGATCCTGGTAAATATCGCCCACCCGGTTAACGGTACATTCAATACCGCCCCAGAGTGCTAATTCAGTCACGTTGGAAGATATCAGAATCGCCTGCTCACTTGTTCGATTACTCATCGCTTGTTAGTCAGCTAACTACGGTATGAGTAGTACAAACTACTTGTTATCAGGATAATCCTGATTTATTATTCATTGGCTCGATAGATTGACTAAAACTGACTGACGTGTTAAGACGAGGGCTGCCGTGCGTAACAGGCCGTTAGGATACCGGCACCGCTGAGCAGGCGTCAGGTTGTTCTTATCTCCACCGGCCTTACTTTACCAGGCACTGTTGACTTTGCCATTATTTGTGCGTACTTTTGCACCAGATTTACAAGCGGCATCCGTCGCAACTCTGTCTCTCTCCTTTATTTACACGCTGGGTTAGGTCTGACAGAGTCCGGTATGGCATACCAGTACGGATGTTCGGATGGGTTACTGTGTGGACGTCCCGCCGTGAGCGGGACAATGCGCGTGGGCTAATAGTCATATCAAATACGTTGTCTTCTCCCTCTTGGACAGGTTAGGGAGGTCGGACCTGGGTGGGTCGTTTGGGGCAATCGTTCGTTGGGCAATTCCTGCATTATCGCGCCGTTCACGGGCAAATACTCGTCTTCGCTTGGCTAAGTTCATCACTTATTTTCCAAGTTAATGAAAACGAAAAAAACCAAAGGCGATGCTCAGGACAGTGTTCTGACGCTCGACCAGATTGAACAGGTTGCCATCGACATGGCTGCCAACGCCGGTGCTCCCACCAAAGCGGCTCTTCAGGAAGTTGCCGACATGGAGGATTCCGAACCTGAAGCAAAGCCGCTCAAAGCCGCCCGCAAAAAGGCCGCAAAGGCAACTACTCAACCCGCAGCCGATGCCGTCTCTGAGTCGGCCGACGCTCCCGCAGCCGTAACGAATCGGTCCCGCTCTGGCGTACCGGCCGAGGTAGCCGTTACCAATGAAACCCCCGCCGTTGAAGCCACCGAACCGACCGACGCGGTTGCCCCAACGGAGCGGTCCGACGATTCGGTTGCTGTTGAAGCCATTGCTGACGAAGTGATTGTTGTCGAAGACGCACCGCTTGTTCAGCCGGAAAAGTCTGCTCCGGTAACGGCCGCAGCCCAACAACCTGCCGCCGAGACCACGCCCGCCAAACCCGTCGATCCAAACCAGGTGCTTTTCTCCGATCTCGACATCTCGGACGAACTCTTACGGGCCATAACGGACATGGGTTTCGTTAGTCCCTCGCCCATTCAGGCCGAAGCCATTCCGCCCATCTTAGCTGGTCGCGACGTGATCGGGCAGGCGCAAACGGGCACCGGCAAAACGGCCGCGTTCGGGCTACCCGCCCTCGACCTGGTCGACGTGCAGGACCGTAGCGTTCAAGTGCTCGTGCTGTGCCCCACCCGCGAGTTGGCGGTTCAGGTATCAGAAGAGATCAAGAAACTCGCCAAATACAAGCGGGGCATCCGCATCGAAGCCATTTACGGAGGTGACTCCATCGAACGACAAATTCGGTCGCTCAAAACCGGCGTTCATATCGTGATTGGCACCCCCGGCCGCGTGATGGACCACATGGAGCGCAACACGCTCAAACTCGGCAACGTGAAGATGATGATCCTCGACGAAGCCGACGAAATGCTGGACATGGGCTTCCGCGAGGACATCGAGAACATCCTGACCGACATGCCCGAAGAGCGGCAGACGATCCTGTTCTCGGCCACGATGTCGAAGCCGATCATGCAGATTACCCAGAAGTTTCAGAATGATCCGGTGCTGGTGAAGGTCGTTAAGAAAGAACTGACCGCCGTCAACATCGAGCAGGTGTATTTTGAGGTGAAACCAAAAGCAAAAGTGGAGGTGATGTGCCGACTGATCGACATGTACGACCTGAAGCTGCTGCTCGTTTTCTGCAACACCAAGCGTAAAGTAGACGAAATCGTTGAGGACCTCCAGGGCCGGGGCTACATGGCCGAAGGCTTGCACGGCGACCTCCGCCAGTCGCAGCGCAGCACCGTCATGGGCAAGTTCCGCTCCGGCACCACCAGCATCCTGGTCGCTACCGACGTAGCCGCCCGTGGTATCGACGTGGACGACGTGGACGCCGTTATCAACTTCGACATTCCGCTCGACGAGGAATATTACGTACACCGCATCGGGCGGACGGGTCGGGCCGGTAAGTCGGGCCGGGCGTTCTCGATGGTGGGTCGCGACGAGAAATACCGCTTCCGCGAAATTCAGACCTACACCAAAGTTCGGGTTGACAAGGGCGTGATTCCGTCGTTCGAGGACATCGTCGGCGTTCGCAAAGCCCGGTTCATTGAGCAGATACAGCAGACAATTCAGGAAAGCAAAGACCTCAACCTCTACGACGACCTGCTGACCCAATTGCACCACACCGGTTTCTCGACCGAGCAAATTGTGGCCGCGCTGGTAAAACGCAGCATGGGCTTAGAGAAAAACGAGTTTGCCGACCAGAACTTAGGCCTGGAAGACGACCGTGACCGCCGTCCGGCAACGGGTGGGCGTGAAAAATACGAACGCAACGAACGCGGACCAAGCCGCTATGAAGACCGCCGGGGCAGCAGCAGTTCGGACCGTCCGGCATATGGAGACCGGGGAACATCCCGTAGCGACGGACCGTCCCGTTTCGGGGACCGGACCGGGTCGGACCGGGATCGTCCCGCCTATAATGACCGCGACCGGGGCACCCGTAGCGACGGTGATGCGGCATTCCGGCCGTCCCGCTTCGGGGATCGGGATCGTCCAGCCTTTGCGGACCGCGATGAGAAACGCGCACCCCGCGAGAGCGATGCCAACATGACCCGCCTGATGGTCAACATCGGCCGCAAGGACTACGTCCGGCCGGGCGACATTGTGGGAGCCATTGCGGGTGAAGCCAACATTCCGGGCAACACCATCGGCAGCATCGACATTTTCGACAAGCACACTTACGTCGACGTACCGAAGGACGTTGCCAACCGCGTCATAGACGTGATGGAAGGCAACACCATCAAAGGTCGCCGGGTAAGCATCGAGGTTGCCCGGTAAACTGTGGGAACCAGGATTAGATAGATTCAAAGGATTAATTGAAATCCTTTGAAAAAATAAAAACGGCCACTTCGAGTGGCCGTTTTTATTGAATCCTGCGAATCTTTTAAATCTTGAATAATCTCGGTTCAGATTCACTCCTCGTAATAATACCCGAAGATAATGCCCATTTCGTCTTCGCTGGTCAGGCCGAAGCGGACGGCTTTATTGGTCGTGTTGTTGTACGTAATCTCGGAGGTCAATCCCTCGCCTTTCTGAAAATTGAGCGGGGTTTTGAACGTGACCATGTCGGGGTGCTCCCAGTCAGCGGAGGTGTAAACAACCTCACCATTACGGGGACCACCGTTAATTTTGATTACGAACTTCTCGCCCAGCTTGTGCATGTGCGAGGTGAGTGTCAGCACTTTGCGCGGTTTGTCGAACGCAAACGATTTGGTGATCGTGACGCGGCTGTTGGCCGTGATCGGCAGGTTCGTGTTGCCCAGATCGAGTGACTGAACCACGCGCAGTTCCTTCGATTTGGCGACTGTGTAAAAGTTGATCTGCGCTTCACCTTTCATCACGGCGTCGGTTTTGTTGACGTAGTGGGAATTCAGATCGAGCGATGCGCCCGCCGGAATCAGCAGGGCCATTCCCTCCGGGAACGTGTACTCCTGCTGTTGCTGCTGAGCACCCGCCAAAAAAACGTGGTTCGACATCGACAGCACCGTCAGAAAGTTGGTCGAGTTGTCGGGATTGCGAATGTCGCGGACGTCGTTCAGGTTGGGCAGCAAGGACTTGTTCCTGAAATCATAGGCGATGAAGTGGTGGCTTCCGCTGCGCATTTTTATGGCGTAGCGGTTCACGTACATGTCCTGCGCATTGCCGACCATCTGACGCGTGAACAGTTCCCGCTCAAACTTGGGCTGAACGTCGAACGGGGCAATGCGCATCTGAACCCCCGTTCCGGCTGCTGGCACGGGTAGTGGCTCGTAGGCAGCAACGCTCACGGTTTTGTCGTCTAACAGCTTGGCGTCGGCCACGCTGCCCGTTTTTGGTGCCCCGGCTTCGATCCAACGCCGGACGAACTCGATCTGCCCATCGGACAACGACAGCCCGCCCAGCGGCATCGGGTTTCCGTACTGCTTGCCGCTGTGGTGGCTGGCCACTACGGTCAGTTTGTGAAAAAGCAAACTCTCCAGCGACGCAAACGCCTTCACCCGCTTCAGCCCGTCGGCTTTTGCCGCGCTGTTTTTCGGGTCAACGCCCACTGTGTTTTGGTAAGCAACGCCCGATGCCAGTACCAGACCGTGCTGCGCAAACGACGGGTCCTGTCCCGACGCGTGGCAACCCGACGTGGCGCAGGACGGCGTCAGCACTTTTTGCTGTAGCAGATCGAACGAGGCCAGCGCATCCGGTTCGGTCGCGTCGGTGCCGGTGTTCTGGCAGGAAGTCAACGTCAGGGCCAGCACAAAAGCGGCTGTGCTGAGCAATAAACGGGTATAATTCAACGGGTTCATACGTTTTTGGGGGAGGAAACGCCCTTGGAAAGGTAACAAAATTTCGATGGCTTACGCATCTCATCACATCAAAACCGCAGCACGAAATCCTGCTTCGGCTGCTCTTGCCGGAAAAACACCAGCCCAATCCAAAACAGGTCTACGGTGACGCTGACGGCGGAATGCTGCCGAATATGCGCCCAGGCCTGCTCCATCTCGTCGGACCAGTGAATATCATCGAAAACAAAAACGGTGTCGTTATGCCGGTTCCTCAGGCAGATCTCGAAGTACCGGATGGTTGGTTCGTAACGGTGGTTGGCGTCGAAGAAAGCAAAGTCAATCGGGCCGAGTGCGTTCATTTGTGGGGCCAGCGTTTCGTCGATGTTTCCAACCACAACCGTCACATTATCGACGCCCAACTGCTCAAGATTCCGGCGGGCGACGGCGGCTGTCTGCGGGCATCCTTCAAAGGTCAGCACACGGCCACCGTGTGGGCAGACCGCTTCGGCTAAATACGCCGTTGTTATCCCCAGCGACGTGCCCAGATCGACAATGGTACTGGCCCGAACGTGGCGGACGAGCCGGAACAGCAGCCGACCAAAACGGGCTGGTTTCTGCGAGTGCCGGGCAATGTCGCCGATAGTCCGCTGCCGTGAGGTATTTACTTTAGATCCTGCCCCGAAATCGGTGATGGTGACGGGTTCCCGGTTTTTTCGCAACGCTTCGCGCAATGTTCGGATAGGCGTAAACGTCGGGTCGCGCCGGTTATCGGTGCGGATGATGCGGGTATACAGCGAAAACAGGAAAGGCGAGTGGAGAGAATGTTCGTCGCGGGCGCGACTCAGATAACGGAGGTAAGCGAGGAGCAATCTTATAGTATTTGTGGGTTCAGGCGTTTGGCGGACACCGTATTGAGAAGCTGAAACACCCACGCGCAAAAACACGTCTAATTCAACCGATACGGCACGATCATCGTAAATTCGGGGATGTTAATAACGACCTGTTTACCGTCGATGATCCGCTCAACAAGGTAGGTGCCAACCATTTTTCCCACACTCGACCGCAGATTGCACCCCGACACGTATTCGTGGATTTCGCCCGGTTCCAGCACCGGCTGCAACCCCACAACGCCCTCACCACCAGCCTCGCGGACGGTGCCGTTGGAATCGGAGATGATCCAGTGACGCCGGAGCAACTGAATGGTATGGTCGCCGGCGTTCTCGATAGTGACCCGGTAGGTGAACACATAATGTGCCTGCATAGGACTGGAATAGTCCGACTGGTACTCAGTTTTCACGCTGACTTTCACGCCCTCTGTGACTGAAGAAACCATAAAATTTCTGTCGTTTGGCAACCTTAGAACGAAAATTAGGTTGTTAAGTTTTGTAACGCAAGAACCGCTCTCGAAAAATTTTCAGGGGGGGGCTTCCGGCGTTTGAGGGCATATAATGCCAAACCATTCCTATCAGTTCCCATCTATGAAAGTGTCTATCGCCGAATCATGGCAACCTTCCCTACAACCTGAGTTCGACAAACCGTATTTCCGTCAGTTAGCCGAGTTTCTTCGGCAGGAGTACGGCACCCAACGCGTTTACCCGCCGGGCAAGCTGATTTTTAACGCCTTCGATCAGTGCAGTTTCGACAGTGTACGCGTCGTCATTCTGGGGCAGGACCCGTATCACGGCGAGGGGCAAGCCAACGGGCTGGCGTTTTCAGTAGCCGACGGCATCACGAAGCCACCCTCGTTGGTCAATGTTTTCAAGGAAATTCAGGATGACCTCGGTAAGCCGGTTCCCAAGTCGGGCAACCTCGAGCGGTGGGCCAATCAGGGTGTAATGCTGCTCAACTCAACGCTCACCGTGCGGGCGGGGCAGGCGGGTTCGCACCAGAGCAAAGGCTGGGAAACGTTCACCGACGAGGTGATCAAGCTTATTTCAGACCAGAAGCAGAACGTCGTATTCATGCTGTGGGGGGCCTACGCTCAGAAAAAAGGGGCTGTGATCGACAGTAAAAAACACTTTATCCTGAAAGCGAAACATCCGTCGCCGATGGCTGCGCAGTGGGGAGGCTGGTTCGGCACCAAACATTTCAGCCAGGCCAACGAGTACCTGACGGGTAAGGGATTGGTGCCGATTGAATGGTAAAGTGTTTGTGTTTGTGAGTGTGTAGGTGCGTGGGTTGGCTGACGCCAGCAGTTTAAACACCTACACACTCAAACGCTTGAAAACGTTGTCACACCTTGTAAAGCCCCGGTCCGTTGAGCAGTGTGGGCCAGAAAAACGAGCAGAAAATTCCTACCTGCCGCGCAAACGCCCGTTGGTTTTCCAGTTCGGCCAGCAGCGGTCGACGGTCGCGGAGGTTGACGACCATTTTCCAGACGAACACGACGGGCACCATCAGCAGGTAATGGCCGATGAGCACCAGATATGCCCCCACGCCGTACTGTTTGCGAACCCACAGCAACTGCGACACCTGAATCTGGGGCTTAAACCGGTTGATAAACGTGACGACGTGTTGCTGATTATCGGGGCTGCTGCCGTATTCCAGGTGCACAAAACCGGCATCGCGCAGCAGAATCATCTTGCCCTGCTGCCCCAGCCGGTAGCCCCACTCAACATCTTCACCGTACATAAAAAACCGCTCGTCCAAGGCCCCGGCTTTGGCA
This sequence comes from Spirosoma sp., assembly GCA_043737755.1. GTDB lineage: Bacteria > Bacteroidota > Bacteroidia > Cytophagales > Spirosomataceae > Spirosoma. The sequence goes on along the minus strand of JAYTAC010000151.1, from coordinate 1,629 downwards.
ATGGTCGAGACACGCGTCATCAAAAACGCCCCCGATAGCCACTCGGCCTGATTCGGGTCGTCGTAGTGCGTGTCGGGAATGAGTTTTTCGAGCAGGTTTTGCGCGGCTCGGCCAGGCAGGATGTAGAAGGCCCGGCGCATTTGGCCGAATGTGGTGTAGAGGTTAGGGCGAAGCTGACCGTTGCGGCTCAGTTGCTGCGCACTCACGGCCGCTACCTCGGGCTGCTCGTCTAAGAGCCGGACGCAGCGGGCCAGCAAATTGTCGAGCAGGAGCGTATCGGAATTGAGGAGCAGAATGGTACGGCCCTGCGCCTGCCGGATACCGAGGTTATTCGCCCGCGCAAAACCCGAGTTGTAGCCCATGTCGAACCAGCGAACCGCCGGATAATCTCGCTCAATAACCATCCGGCTGTCGTCTTCCGATTGGTTATCGACCACGATCACCTCAAACGAAATACCGCTCGTATGCTGATGAACCGACGCCAAACAGTCCAGAATGAGCCGGGGCGTCTTGTAGTTGACGATGATGATGGACAGGTCAGTCAAATGAATGATGAATGATAAACGTCAACGAGTGGACGAAGTTATCGCTCATCATTCATCATTCATCATTCATCATTAATACAGCACCCACGTGTCCTTGCCGCCCCCGCCCTGCGACGAGTTGACGACCAACGAGCCTTTTCGCAGGGCAACGCGGGTCAGCCCGCCGGGGATGACGTTCACGCCGTCGCCATAGAGAATGTACGGGCGCAAATCGACGTGGCGACCTTCGGCGTGGTCGCCCACGATGCAGGGCACCCGCGAGAGCGAAATAGTTGGCTGGGCGATGTAGTTGCGGGGATTCTCCTTGATCTTTTTGCGGAACAGGTCATGTTCTTCGGGCGTGGCTTTGGGGCCGATGAGCATCCCGTAGCCGCCCGCTTCGTTGGCTTCCTTGACCACTAACTGCGCAATATTTTCCATCACGTACCGGCAGTCCTCTTCTTCGCGGCAGATGTACGTTTTGACGTTCGGAATAATTGCTTCTTCACCCAGATAGTACTGAATGATGCGCGGCACGTAGGCGTAGATCACTTTGTCGTCGGCCACGCCGGTTCCGGGGGCGTTAGCCAATGCGACGCGGCCTTTTTTGTACACCTCAAAAATGCCCGGTATCCCGATCATGGAATCGGGATTGAAGGCCAGCGGATCGAGAAACGTGTCGTCGATGCGCCGGTAAATCACGTCCACGACCTGAAATCCTTTCGTCGTCCGCATCTTCACGTACCCGCCTGATACCACCAAATCGCGGGCTTCGACCAGCTCGACACCCATTTGCTGGGCTAAGTACGAATGCTCGAAATAAGCCGAGTTATAAATACCCGGCGTCAGCACGACAACGGTAGGATTGGGCCGGTCGGCGATGAACTGGAGCATCTGAAGCAGCCGCATGGGGTAGTCCGACACGGGCCGGACGCCCGTCTGGGCCAGCACTTCGGGAAACGTTTGCTTGGTGAGTTCGCGGTTTTCGAGCATATACGACACCCCCGACGGGCAGCGCAGGTTGTCTTCGAGCACCATAAACTGCCCGTCGTCACCCCGGATGAGGTCGGTTCCGGTGATGTGACACCAGATGCCTTTGGGCGGA
>JAYTAC010000150.1:0-1883 GCA_043737755.1 Spirosoma sp. | reverse complement strand
CGCTGTCCGATAATATCAGCGTCGGCATCATCGCGGGTGGTCTGTACGAAAAAATGATCACGTCGGGGGCCGGTCTGATCGTGGGCGTCATTGCTTACACGGGCTATCACCTGCTGAACATGATGATCGAACGGTTCACGCTGTCGCTCGAAATGAACGCTTTCGAGTTCATTGAGGTCCTCCAGAAACCTACTGCCGAAACCGCCCGGATGCGGTGATGCAGTGCCGAATCTCTGGATTCGGCTGTAAGTGCCTTAAAACTTACGTACGTTTTTTACAGCCGAATCCAGAGATTCGGCACTACACTATGAAACTCCGCAGAAAACAAAAGTTTGCCGCCGAGGTGGCGACCTCTTCGCTGAACGACATCATGTTCTTCCTGCTGTTGTTCTTCCTCATCATCTCGACGGTGGCCAACCCGAACGTCATCAAGCTGATGCTGCCCAAGGCCGCAGCGTCGCAGCAGTTGAGCAAGAAGCAGATATCGCTGTCGGTTGATGAGAACAAACAGTATTTCATCGACAAGCGGCCAATTGATTCGGCGAGTCTGGAAACCGAACTCAAAACGATCATGGCGGGCATCGCCGAGCCAACTGTTGTCGTGCGCTTTGCCAAAACACTGACCGTGCAGGACTTGGTCGACGTGCTGCAAACCGGCGCGAAGCTGAACATCAAGATGGTGATGGCGACGTCAAAGTAGAGACCGGTCCGCCGGTGCAACAACATTTTGCGTCTTCATTACACGCAAAATGTTGCGTCTCTGCGTTTACCTTTGCCGCCTGACCGTTTAACCCCGGTTTGGTTATGACGCATCAATTAATCCTCCGTAAGCCACTCGCTTTTTTTGACCTCGAGACGACCGGTATCAACACCGCCCGCGACCGAATTATCGACATTTGCATCATCAAAGCAATGCCCGATGGTGAGGTCGTTACCAAAAGCCAGCGCGTAAACCCCGGCATTCCCATCCCGCTCGAAACGAGCATGATTCACGGTCTCTATGACGAGGACGTGAAAGACGCCCCCCCGTTCAAATCCGTTGCCCGAACTGTAGCGCAATTCATGGATGGCTGTGATTTGGCGGGTTTCAACTGCAACCGGTTCGACGTGCCGCTGCTGGTAGAAGAGTTTCTGCGGGCCAACGTCGATTTCGACCTGAAGAACCGCCGACTGGTCGATGCCCAGCGCATATTTCACCTCATGGAGCCGCGCAACCTCACGGCGGCCTACAAATTTTACTGCAACAAAGACCTTGTCGGTGCTCACGGGGCCGAAGCCGACACCATTGCTACGCTCGAAGTGCTCAACGCGCAGGTGCAGCGGTACATGGGTATGGTCGCCAAATCGGACAGCGGGCACGAACTCGTTTTTCAGAACGATATCGACATGCTGCACGGGCTGACGGCCAACAAAAACATTGATCTTGCCGGGCGAATGATTGTCAACGACAAAGGCGAAGAGGTGTTTAACTTCGGTAAACACAAAGGACTGCCGGTGCTGGACGTGCTGAAAAAAGAACCGTCGTTCTACGACTGGATGCAGAAGGGCGAGTTTCCGCTCGATACCAAACGGCGGCTGACCGAAATCCGGCTCCGAATGTTCAGCAACGCTAACGGACAAAAGTAGTTAAACTGCTTTCGCCGATAGTCTTAGTGCAGTAACAACCCGATTCCAGAAGAGTCGGGTTGTTGTCGTTTTTAGCAGAATCGGGTTGCTCCCGCAATCTCTAATGTGTTTCTAATCACTGGTTAATCTTGCTCTAAAGCCAGCATCTAATCTTTGTTGTGTCAAGTTCACAGGGGCCTGACAACGACAAAATGAAAACGATACCCGATTTTCAGTTAGGCCTTGGCCACATCGTCTACGCGCTGGCAAAAATAGAT
>JAYTAC010000149.1:0-11585 GCA_043737755.1 Spirosoma sp. | reverse complement strand
AGTTGGCCATTGCCTATTACAGCACGCAGGAGTTACAAAAGGCCCTGCCCCTGCTGAATCAGGTGAAAACGGATGCCAACTCGCCCGATGCACCGGCTGCGTCGTATTATGCAGGGGTCATCAACTTCCGCAACAAAAGTTACAACGAAGCCGTGGCCGATTTCCGGCGCGTGGAGTCCAACCCGGTTTACCAAAATCAGGTGCCCAACTGGATTGCGCAGGCGTTGTACCGGCAGGGTCGCTACGACGAACTGCTGACGTATACCGAGCCGCTGCTCCGGCGAAACAATGGCTCTGGCTTAGGCGAAGTAGCGTTGTTCACGGCCGAGGTGTTTTACGGGCAAAACCAATTCGCCAAAGCCATCCCGTATTACAGGCAGTACATCGGCACCGGCAGTGCAAAAGCCCCCAATGCCGTCAAGTTTCGCTACGGGCAGTCGCTGTTCCGAACCGGTGCTTACGCCGATGCCATCACGCAATTAAAACCCCTTGCGGGCGGTAAAGACACAACGGCTCAATACGCAGCTTACACACTCGGTATCAGCTACTTACAAACTCAGAATCCAACTTACGCGCTGACGGCCTTCGATCAGGCGGGGCGGCTGTCGTTCAACCGCGCCATTCAGGAAGAAGCCCAGTTCAACCACGCCAAGCTACAGGTCGACCAGAACAACGGAGCCGAAGCCGTGCGCGAACTAACAGCGTTTCTGAAGCAATATCCCGACAGTAAGTTCGAGAATGAGGCCAATGAATTAGTCGGTGAAGCGTACTTCGCGTCGAACAACTACCCGGCGGCCATTGCTTACATTGAGGGGCTGAAACGCCGGACGCCCAAAACCAACGCGACGTATCAGCGGCTGACGTATAATCAGGGCGTGAACGATTTCAACGCCGAACGCTATCCGCAGGCGGTGGCTAACTTAGATAAATCGCTGCGATTTCCGGTCGATAACACGCTGCAACAGGCGGCTCAGTTCTGGAAGGCGGAGTCGTATTCGGCGGGCAAACAATACGGTACGGCCATTCCGCTCTACGCCAGCATCGCAAAGGGTGGCTCGGCGGAATACGCGACTAAAAGCCTGTATGCGCTCGGTTACGCGCATTACAACCAGAAAGACTACGCCCGCGCCCTCCCCTACTTCCGCGATTTTGTCAGTAACCGAGTCACTGATTCCGATCCGGCGCAGGTATCCGATGCTACGCTCCGGTTAGCCGATTCGTATTTCGCTGGGAAGCAGTACGAGAACGCCATGCGCTACTACGACCAGGCCATCGCCCAAAACGCGCTCGACAAAGACTACGCATCCTACCAGAAAGCCGTTATCCTGAGCTACGTCGGCCGCGACACCGAAGCCAAAGCGCAGTTCGATCAGGTGCAGCGGCAGTACCCCAACTCGCGGTTCGTAGACGAATCGCTGTTCCAGACCGCCAACGTCGATTTCGAGAAGGGCGCATACCAAGTTGCCATTGGGGGCTTTACCAGATTGATCCGGGACAAACCCAACAGTGCGCTCGTCCCGGCCGCGCTGCTCAAACGGGCCGTGGCCTACGGGAACCTGCAACAGTACGACCCTGCCGTGGCCGACTACAAACGCATTTTGAGCGATTACGGCGACTCGGAACAGGCCAAGAGTGCCCTGCTCGGCATCCAGAATACGCTGAACGACGCCGGTCGGCCGGAGGAGTTTTCGCAGGTGCTGGGTCAGTACAAGAAAGGCAATCCCGGCAGCACGGACGTGGAGCGGGTGCAGTTCGAGAACGCCAAAAACATTTATTTGGGCGGGAAATACGCCCAGGCCATTCAGTCGCTGCTGGCGTTTATGCAGGAATACCCCGCCAGTCCCGGCACCAACGAAGCCCGGTACTACCTCGCCGAGTCGTACCGGCAGACGAACGACGCAACCAATGCCCTGCGCTACTACAACCTGATCGTGGCCGACAACCGCTCTGATTTTTTGGTGCGGGCGGCCACGCGGGCGGCTGACTTGGAGACGAAGCAGAAAAATTATCCCCGCGCCATCCGTAATTACCGGGTCATTTTGACCAAAGCGGAGGATAAAGCCGAACAGGTGGCGGCTCAGTTGGGCTTGATGGATACGTATTTTGCCGCTTCCAAACCCGATTCGGCGGCTGTGCTGGCCCGCGACGTAATGGCAGCCGGGAACGTTGTGTCGGGTGCGCAGAACCGGGCGCAGTTGATGCTCGGCAAGGTGGCATTCGGCAAGAGCGATTACAAAACCGCGCAGACCGAGTTCGACAAAACCATCGCATTAGCCAAAGACGTGAGCGGGGCCGAAGCGCAGTATTACCTCGGCGACATGCTGTTTCGGCAAAAAAAGTACAAAGAATCGGTGGCGACGCTGCTCAAATTCAACGAGTTGTTTGCCGACTTCGAGTACTGGAAAGGCAAAGCGTTTATTCTCGTCGCCGACAATAACGTGGCGTTGGATGAACCCGCCCAGGCCAAAGCCGTGCTGAACTCGATCATCGAAAACTCATCCGACCAGACCATCGTCGCCGAAGCAAAGCAGAAACTGGTGGGGCTGGAGTCAAAAAACTAATGATGAACGATGAATGATGAGCGTAAGCCCTAAACGCATTCATCGTTCATCATTACAAATTCGTCGTACATCCACTATGATCGTACACCCCCTAAGCACCCTGTCTCTTCTCTTCGTTTCCGCTTCCCTCCTCGCCCAACAACAGCCGCGACCGACGCAGCCGGTGAAGGAAGGAGAAGTTGACAATCAGGAAATCACGGTCGAGAAAAGCCGAAAGATCGAGTTGCCGCCCGCCAACCGGCTGTTTAACAAGATTCCGTCGGTCAAACCGTCGGCCGAGCAGCGCAAACTGACCTACGAATTCGAGGATCGGAAGCTGACCGTTGGCGACCCCCGAATCAACACCACCGTTCTCTCGCCCGCTACGACGCAGACCGACGAAACGCCCGCCTTCACCAACTATGTGAAGCTGGGAGCGGGCAACTACAGTTCGTTTTACGGAGAAGGCTTCGGGGCTTACAACGCGCTGTCCAATCTGGCATTGGAAGGGTCGCTGCGGCATCTGTCGTCGGGAATCGGGCCGGTCGACGGCAAAAACTCGGCCCAGAGCGACACGCGGGCGCGGGCAACGGGCAAGTTCCTGACCGACGCCTTCAAGTTCCAGGCCGATCTGGGTTTCGACCGGAACGCCTACCGCTTCTACGGCTACAGCCGCGAGTTTGCGGCCCGGCCCGGCTTCAATCCCGACGCGCTCCGGCAGCGGCTGAACACGGTCAACTTCCGGCTCGGCATCGAAAACGCCAACAGCGACAACGCCATCGACTACTCGCTCCGCACCGGCATTACCAACCTGCGTGATCTGTTCAACGCGTCGGAAACCGATTGGGGCACCAACTTCAGCGGTTCGCTGGGCATTACCGATAATGTGTTCGCCCTCGTGTCGGCCGACGCTTACGTGACGCAACGCACCGATGGCCCGTTGGTCGACAACCGCAACCTGTTCCGGGTGAAGCCAACCTTCAAATACACGTCTGATCTGCTCACCATTACGGCCGGTTTGAACGCGGTAAACGAAACGGACCGGCGGCAGGGCATTAACGGTACGCGGGCCTTCCCGGTGGTCGACGTCGACGTGGCTCCGGTGGCCAATATTCACTTTTTTGCGGGTGTCGACGGCGACATCAATCGAAATACGTTACGTTCGTTTCTGACTGACAATAAGTGGCTTGCGCCCGAAGTGCGACTGCTTAACACCATTAAGTCGCTGGATATCTACGGTGGCTCGAAAGGCGCATTAGGTGGTGGGTTCTCGTACGAAGGCAAAGTGTCCTATGCTACCTACCGCAACTTCTCGGCGTTCAATAACAATGCGCCCGACACCACGAAATTCGAGGTTCTCTACGACCGGGGCACGGCGCGGGTGCTGACCATCTCGGCGCAGTTGGCCTATGCACAGAAAGACAAATTCCGCTCGACGCTCAAAGGCGACTTTTTCCGCTACGGTCTCGACGAGCTTCCCGAAGCGTGGGGACGCCCGCGTTTGGCCGGAACGTGGACTAACTCCTACGTGCTGAACAAGAAATTATTCGTCACCGCCGATTTGTATTTTTTCGAGGGCATCAAAAACCGGAACACCGTTTCCAACCTCACCTACACCCTGAAACCCATCTACGACGCCAACCTGAAAATTGACTATTTCTTAGGCAAGCAAGTGTCCGCGTTTGTGTCGATCAACAACATCTTCGGCCAGAACTACCAGCGGTATTTGTATTATCAGCAGCAGGGACTTAACTTTCTCGGGGGAATCAGCTATTCGTTCTGACTCCCTCGCTAACCCTGCCCCGATATGGCTTCCGTAAACGACTACCTCAAAAAACTGCTGTATCAGTACGACTGCGTGGTCGTACCGGAGTTGGGTGCTTTCCTGACCAACTACCAGCCAGCTTCGTTTACGGAATCGAGCGGCTTGTTTTTGCCCCCCCGCAAGCGGGTAGCGTTCAACGAAGCCCTGCGCCTGGACGACGGTATTTTGGCCAACTACATCATGCTTCACGAGCCGGTTACCCGCGAGGGTGCTCAGCGGTACATCAGCCAGTTTGTTGGCGAATTACGTCGGCAGGTAACGGTGAGCGGCCGGTTCGACATCGACGGTATTGGTATGTTTACCGGCAACGAGGAGGGGAAGCTACAGTTCGACCCCAGCCTGCGTCATAATTTTTTCGGGGAAGCCTACGGGATGAGTGCCATTTCGGCCCGGTCGCTGACGGTGCAGGCCCTCGAAGCAGTTGTTGTTGAACCTACATCAACAGCGGTAGGACCGGTTCTGGTGCGGGACGAAGACACCACCTTTACGCCCGTGCCCCGGTCGCTCCCCTATTGGCGGGTGGCGGCCGCGGTTCTGCTGGTCGGGTCGCTGGGACTATTCAGTTATTTCTCGGTCATCAAGCCGGGCCAGCCGCTCCAGAGTAGTCTCGATTTGGGAACGTTGCTCCGATTGCCCGCCAGCTTGTTCGGATCATCGACTCGCATACAGGCAACGGCAAAGCCCGCAATTCCACCCGTACGGATCGCGGCTACGCCAACCCCCGCAGTTCCGACACTAAAACCCGCGACGGTTGCCGTTGTTTCTCAACCGGTTGTGGTAGTTGCTCCAGCGGCTGTACCAGCGACGGTCAAACCAACTACTGACGTGACGGCCGTCGCGAAACTGGTCCGCACTAAGCCTTACTTCACGGTTATCGCCGGTAGTTTTTCGAGCAAACGTAATGCGCTCCGGTTGACACGTCAACTGCGAAAAGCCGGGTACACCGATGCGTTTGTGATCGTGCCATCGAAACGCGGACAATTGTACAAGGTGGCAGCCGCCGGTTCGGATAACCGGGAAGAGGTCATCGCCGGGGCTGACGCCGTAAGTGCTATTGCCCGTACAGAAGCTTGGATTTACAAGAAATAAGCGTCTCATTTCTTGACAATACCTTGATTACTGACAACAAAAACGGCTCCCGCGAAGGCGGGAGCCGTTTTTGTTGTCAGTATCAGATGAAAACCATCAGCCTAAGTACGTCTTTAGTGCCTTCGACCGGGAGGTGTGGCGCAGGCGACGAATAGCCTTCTCTTTGATCTGCCGAACCCGTTCGCGGGTCAGGTTGAATTTTTCACCGATCTCCTCAAGCGTCATGGCGTGTTCGCCGTTCAATCCGAAATAAAGGGTGATCACATCGGCTTCGCGCTGGGTCAGCGTCGAGAGTGCCCGTTGTACTTCCTTGCGCAATGAGTCGTTAATCAGGCCCGAATCGGGCTTGTCTTCGCCGTCGTTCTCGAGCACGTCGAGCAGGCTGTTTTCTTCACCCTGCACAAACGGCGCGTCCATCGACACGTGCCGACCCGAAATTTTCAGCGTATCGACCACTTCGGCCGCCGAGATTTCCAGTACGGCCGCCAATTCTTCCGGCGACGGCTCCCGCTCGAATTTCTGCTCGAGATCGGAGAACGTCTTGGAGATTTTGTTCAGCGACCCAACCCGGTTCAGCGGCAAGCGCACAATTCGGGACTGTTCGGCGAGTGCCTGCAAGATCGACTGGCGAATCCACCACACGGCGTAGGAGATGAACTTGAAGCCCCGCGTTTCATCGAACCGCTGAGCGGCTTTGATTAACCCTAAGTTCCCTTCGTTGATCAAATCGCCCAGCGACAGGCCCTGATTCTGGTACTGCTTGGCCACCGACACGACGAAGCGAAGGTTGGCTTTTGTCAGGCGTTCCAGGGAGAGCTGGTCGCCCTCCCGTATTTTCTGGGCCAGCGTTACCTCCTCGTCGGGGGTAAGCAGGTCCACTTTACCAATCTCCTGCAAGTACTTGTCTAACGACTGGCTCTCGCGGTTGGTAATCTGTTTTGATATTTTTAGCTGTCTCATGATCCGTTTCCCCGGTGGGGTGACTATATAACGCTGTCGTTGGACGTTGCATTACACGAAAAAGTAACAATCCCCTACGCCGTTTTGTTCTCCGGTCTTGGCAGCAGAACCTTACGCGACAGGCGGTACTTTCCGGTCTTTTTATCCACGTCGACCAACTTAACCGTTATTTCCTCACCCACCTGGAGCACCCCGTCCATGGTTTCGAGTCGTTCCCACTTCACCTCGGAAATGTGCAAAAGTCCGTCTTTGCCCGGCATGAACTCAACGAATGCGCCGAACGGTTGAATCGTCTTCACCTTGCCGACATAAACCTCCCCCACTTCGGGCAGGGCCACGATGCCTTTCACGCGCGACACGGCCCGGTCCATGCTTTCTTTGCTGGTAGCGAAGATGCTGACCCAACCGGCGTTGTCATGCTCGTCGATGTTGACAACCGCACCCGAATCTTTCTGGATATCCTGCACCACCTTACCGCCGGGTCCGATAACGGCTCCGATCTGGTTAGTGTCGATGCGGATGACCACGGCGCGGGGAGCGTGTGGCTTGAGGTCGCTGCGCACATCGGCAATGCCTTTTTTCATCTCGCCGAGAATATGCAGCCGACCCGCGCGGGCCTGCTCCAACGCCTGCGCCAGCACGTCGTAGGACAGTCCTTCGACTTTCAGATCCATCTGGCAGGCGACAATGCCCTTCTCCGTACCCGTCACCTTGAAGTCCATATCACCAAGGTGGTCTTCGTCGCCAAGAATATCCGACAGAACGGCGTATTTAGCACGCTCACTACCGGATGGTGCGTCCGAAATCAGGCCCATCGCAATACCGGCAACGGGGGCTTTGATTTTGATACCAGCGTCCATCAGAGCCATCGTACCGGCACAAACCGTCGCCATCGACGACGAGCCGTTCGACTCCAGAATGTCCGACACAATCCGAATCGTGTAGGGGTTATCCTCGCCCGACGGCAGCACTTTTTTGAGCGACCGGTGGGCTAAGTTACCGTGGCCAATCTCGCGTCGACCGGCACCCCGGTTGGGCTTCACCTCGCCCGTCGAAAAGCCGGGAAAGTTGTAGTGCAACAGGAATTTACTGTAGCCCTGGTACATCGTCTGATCCACAATCTGCTCGTCGGTTTTGGTGCCGAGCGTAACGGTGGTCAGCGACTGGGTCTCGCCCCGCGTAAACAACGCCGACCCGTGCGGACCGGGTAAATAACCGGCTTCGGCTGAAATGGGGCGAATCTCGTCCAAGGCACGACCGTCTAAACGGGCACGCTCGTCGAGCACCAATCGGCGTGAGGCTTCCGACTGTAGGTCATGGAAATACGTTTTGATCAAACCGACGTTGACGCCGGAGCCCTCGGGGAAGGTGGCGATGTACCCGTCCCGAACGGCCCTGAAATCGTCCGAACGCCCTTTTTTGTTAGGGTTCTGCCGACGGGCTACCTCGTAGATTTTGTCGTAGCAATGGGCACGAACGGCCGTCCGCAGTTCTTCATCGTGCGTTTCGTGGCTGTACTGCCGCTTTTCAGTCTTGCCGACTTTGGCTTCGAGTTGTTTCTGCGCCTGGCACTGCACTTTAATGGTTTCGTGGGCAACCTTGATGGCTTCCAGCATCTCGGCTTCTGAACACTCGTCCATTTCACCTTCTACCATACAAATGTCTTTCTCCGTCGCGGCCACGATCAGGTCGAGGGTGGCGCGTTCGAGTTCCGACGTTTTCGGATTGATCTTGTACTGTCCGTCGATCTTGGCAACGCGCACTTCCGAAATCGGCCCGTTGAACGGGATGTTGGACACGGCGATGGCCGACGAAGCCGCCAAAGCCGCCAGCGCGTCGGGCTGCACTTCGGGATCGGCCGAGATGAGCGTAATCATCACCTGTGTGTCGGCGTGGTAATCGCTGGGGAAGATGGGCCGCAGAGCGCGGTCGACCAATCGGCTGATCAGGATTTCGTGGTCGCCCAGCCGACCTTCGCGCCGTTGGAAGCTGCCCGGAATGCGACCGGCTGATGCGAATTTCTCCTGGTAGTCGACCGACAAAGGCAGGAAATCGACCCCCTCTTTGGCGTCCTTGGTTGATACGACGGTGGCCAACAGCATGGTGTCGCCCAACCGTACAACCACTGCTCCGTCGGCCTGACGGGCAAGTTTTCCGGTTTCGATAGTAATTTCCCGCCCGTCGGGCAGCGCAACGGATTGCGTGGTGATTTCAAACATACATCAGATTTTAGATACCTCGTTCAGCTTTAAAACAGCAATTTATCTTCTTCTCCGCCTTCACCGCAGCAAATATCGTTTTGGTCAGGGAAGTTCAAAAAAAGGGGGAATCTACTCAACCCAAACAGGCGGACTGGCAGATTCCCTCCGTACAGACGGGACGATTACTTCCGTAATTTAAGTGCGGCCAAGATAGCCCGGTACCGCATGATGTCGGTTTTGTTGAGGTAGTTCAGCAAACGCCGACGCTTACCAACTAATTTGAGCAAACCTAACTGGGTGCCGTAGTCGTGCTTATGAACTTTCAGGTGCTCAGTCAGGTGACTGATCCGGTAGGTAAACAGCGCGATCTGGGATTCGGCCGACCCGGTGTCCGTTGCGCTTTTGGCATGGCCCGAGGTGGAGAATATCTCCTGCTTCTTTTCGGTCGTTAGATACATCTTCAGACAGCTTATTTAATTGAAAAAAATGAATTCGGGTGCAAAGATAAGAAAAAAGTTAGCAAGTCAATTGGTTGCCGGGTCAGTTGGTGACCGCCGTGCGCCCTGCTTACCGACCGGTTAACTGACCGACTCACCGACTGATTTACCAGCTCGCTTCCTCCACCGTTCCCACGCTATGATATATACGTCTTTGTCGAACAGGCGAGAATCGTAGCGGGCACGCTGCATGAGGAACAGGCCAATCGGGAACAACACGATGTTGGCTAACCACGCTCCGAACGGCACCCACAGCACCCCGTCCTTAGCGTACTTGTCGCCCGCAATGGTCAGTACGTAGAGGAAGATGAAAAAGACAATGGCAATCAGCACCGGCAAACCGAAGCCACCTTTTTTGATGATCGCCCCCATCGACGCCCCAATCAGGAACATCACAAAAATAGAAATGGCCTGCGTAAATTTATGGTGGGTTTCCAACTGGTATCTCCACACCGTCTTTTCTTTTTCCGTCAGGTACGACACGTTCGAGGTGGCGTAGGACAGGATACCCTGGGCCTGACTCAGGGCCGCCTGAGTCAGGTCGGGCCGGTTTGCTTCCTGTTTTTTCAGCAGCACGTCAACCCATTTACCATCTTTTATTTTCTTCTGCTGCGGAACGTTGATATCCGCTTTGAACTGGTAGCTGTAATACTGACGCGATGTGCTGGCGACGCTCAGGCTGGTATTTCTGTAGTCTTTACGCAGCGAATCGGTCAGGGCAGACAGTTCGTTCAGATTTTTCATGTACTCGTGGTACTCAAACTGGTTTTCGTCGGTGTGTTTCAGCCCGAATGACTCCAGACTGATTACTAACCGGTAGTCTTTGAATCCGTTGCGCATGAACTGCGACCCTTTCTGCTGCGCTTCGTTGCTGGCATAGCTGACGCTGGTATTGTCAGTGTATTCCTGGTAATCGTTGCCGCTGAAGAGTTCAAAAACGAGGTAGCTGCGGTCCGCGCTGGTGTACATCCGCCCGGAATCAGCCAATATGATCTCGCGGTTGCCCGTTTCGACGCCACTCGTGGGGTGCTTGTAAATAACCAACCCCTTGAGCAAGTCACCGGTCGTGCTTCCCTCGGCGGCTTTCACCTTGCGGTCTACCTTGATGCTGTAGCCCGGCAGGTCGTTGTAGAAAATGCCTTCTTTCAGGTTGAGCGTAGCTTTGGCCGTTTTTATATCGTACAGCAGACTGTAGCCCTTGAGGTTAGCCCAGGGCGAAACACTGTTGTTGAACCAGAAGGAGAACGCACTGATGAAAATCGCTACGATTAATAGCGGGCGCATGGCGCGGGTGAGCGAGATACCGGCACTTTTGAGGGCTGTCAGTTCAAAAAATTCACCGAGGTTACCGAACGTCATCAGCGACGACAGCAACACCGCCAGCGGCAGGGCGGTCGGGACGGTGAGCAGGGCGAAGTAAAAGAGGAGAAGGCCAAACGTGGCCAGATCGAGGTCCTTGGAAACGAACTCGTCGATGTAAAACATCAGTAGCCTCATCAGGAAGATGAAGATGACGACGCCGAGGGTAAGAAAGAACGGCCCCCAGAACGAGCCGAGCACTAATTTATCAATTTTCTTCATGGGATGAACAATGCGGAACGGGCCTACATGATAACGTGGCAACGGTCATTATTCATCACCCATTTAACCATTTTTAACTGCCGACGATTTCTTTCAGCTTATCCATCAAACCGTCCCACAGGTCTTTGAGTTCGTCTTCGTCGCTGGTGGAGGAGTAGTCGGTAATGCGCAGGTAAGTCGATTGCGTAAGCTCGGACTGGTCGACGCGAAACTCGACAAAGTTATTATCATGCCCGTTTTCGGCGGTGTCCAGAAACTCGAACCGGACGCCCTTATTCTGCCGCATCGACACTTGCCGGGCGATGTGGCTTTCGTTGTCCCACTGAAAGTCGAACCGCTGTTCGGGCATGGTATTGACCTTGCTGGCAAACCACTGCGATAGCCCGGATGCCGTGCTGATGTAGGGAAAGAGCATTTTGGGAGACGCCCGAAGTTCGTATTCAGTCACAAATTTTATTTTTTCCATAACGATTCTGGTGGTGAAGGGGTATTGGCAAAGATAAACGAAAATTTTTGCGAATGTCAACGCGCGTTTTTGCGGTGGGTCTGATTTTACGTACTTTTGTGGAATCAGTTCGGCGGGGTAGCTCAGATGGTTAGAGCGTAGGATTCATAACCCTGTTTCCCCTCTCAATAATCAAGCCGTAGCCCTCAATAGTAGTGTATTATGGGTTATAAACCCAACGGCTGGCTTTCAATTTTCACTGACTGGCTCACGGGCTGACTCAGATTAACCGGGTTTTTAGATTCAATTTTACCTAGTACAATATCCCTTTTCAGACGGCTACGGACTCCTCCCAGGACACCTCAAGTACCGACCTGTTTACTTACTCACTCTCAATCTGGTCGGCCTTCTCCAGAGAACGGCAATCATACTGATACCTGACTTATG
>JAYTAC010000148.1:0-4823 GCA_043737755.1 Spirosoma sp. | reverse complement strand
TACTTTTTATATGACCCGCGACTGATCGACAGTCGCCACGTTTCGACGTCGCCCGACTGGAAAGCGGACACCGAACCGCTGCTGACCCAACTTTTGGTGGGCACGAACCTTTCGTTCCGAAAAATCAGCGACTGCTACCTCATCGAAGCCCGAACCGAAAAAGAGGTCTCTCCGCCGACGGCTTCCCTCCGCCGATTCACAATCAGCGGGTTCGTGAAAGAGCGAAACAGTGGCGAGCAACTCGCCGGGGCAACGGTTTTTGTGGCCGGAAAGTCGGGGGCGTCGACCAATAATTACAGGTTCTACGCGCTCCCCCTCCCCGAAAGTGATGAGGTCGAACTGATTATCTCTTTGGTAGGCTATCAGCGGGCATATCGGCGCGTCCGCCTGAATCAGCCGGTGACGCTTACTATTGAGTTGACCAACAACGAGCTGCTCGATGAGGTCATTCTGACGTCCGACGCTACCGAACGGGCCGGATCGAATCCGCAGACGAGTCAGCATACGCTACCGATGGCGTTGGCTCGCAGTATCCCGGCGGTGGCGGGTGAGAAGGACGTGCTGAAATCGCTCCAGTTTCTGCCGGGCGTCCAGAAAGGTCTCGACGGGCAGGTGGGACTGCACGTGCGCGGGGGCGGGTCCGATCAAAATTTGCTGATTTTGGACGAAGCGCCCGTCTACAACGCTAATCACCTGTTCGGGTTCTTCTCGGCGTTCAACGTCGATGCGCTCAAAAACGTACGGCTGCAAAAAGGCGGTTTTTCGGCCCATCATGGCGGGCGGTTGTCGTCGATGGTGGAAATGAACATGCGCGAGGACAACAAAGAAAGCTACCACGGCGAAGCAGGGACGGGCATTGTCGCGTCGCGGCTGCTGCTCGAAGGGCCAATCATCCGCAACAAAGCGTCGTTTCTGCTCACCGCCCGCCATACTAACTTCAGCCCGTTGCTGGGCGGTTTCGTAGCGGGTTTATTGAATAATTACACTGGTACAAGCTGGAAAGCGAATTTTTATGACCTGAACGCCAAACTGAATATCGAACTGAACCGCCGGAATCAAGTGTACGTGAGCGGCTACTTCGGACGCGATTTTTTCGGCGGGGGCGACAGTTTGGACCGTACCCGGCGGTGGGAGAACGTGGTCCGCTGGGGCAACGCCACGGGCACACTCCGCTGGAATCACCTGTTCAGCGAGCGGCTCTTCTCGAACCTGTCCCTTATTTACAGTAACTACGATTTCACAACCCACACCAAATACCTCCCGCTCGACCCTGCCGATCCGACCGTCGCCCGTAATACCTGGCGGTATTTCAACGGGGTTACGGATTTTACGCTTAAATATGACCTGGACTATTTTCCGAGCCTGTCGCATCAGCTACACGCGGGCTTCGCAGCGACCCGGCGGTCGTTTCGGCTCAACGGCTACGAAGTAATCAATTCCGCCGACCAAACTCACCGCACCCACCACGAACCCACCCAATCGGTTGAAACGTCGGTGTATGCCGAGGACAACTGGACCCTCAGCACGCGCGTCAAAGCAACCATCGGCGGTCGGGCGACGCGTTATCAAACTCAGGGCCAGTCATACACCCGGCTGGAACCCCGTCTGTCCGTATCGGCTAAACTAAACGCAAATACCGCCCTGCGGGCTTCCTACGCCGAAATGAATCAGTTTGTCCATCAACTGACCAACACGGGACAGGGTCTGCCCACCGATTTGTGGGTCCCCGCCACGGGCCGGGTAAAGCCGCAGCAGTCGCGGCAGGCCGTGCTGGGCATTGTGCATGACCTGACCCCGAACTGGCAACTGACCATCGAAGCGTACCGGAAATGGATGCGCCACATCATCGGTTACCACCAGAACGCCGACTTTATCGGAATCACCAACGCACAACGCGCCGAAGGAATTCAGTGGCAGCAGAACGTGGCGAGTGGCAGCGGTGACGCGTCGGGACTGGAAGTGATGATCCAGCGCAAAACGGGCCGACTGTCGGGTTGGCTGGGATACACGTGGGCCATCACGCACTGGCTTCTCGATGATCTGAACAATGGGCAACCCTTCTACCCCACCCACGACCGCCGACACACGCTGTCGTGGGTGGGTGCCTACGAACAGTCGCCCACGCTCAAACTGTCGGCATCGTGGTCCTACAGTTCCGGGAATCCGCAGTCGCTGCCGGTGTCGGGCGTACCCGGCTTCGGACATCTGGGATTGGGCAGGCCCGGCAATCCGACCACGCCCACCGAGCCGCTTTTTGGATCGGAAGGTCGCTTAGTGCAGGTTCGGAGGTCGTACAACGGCTTCCGGGCGGAAGCGTTTCATCGGCTCGACGTCAGTGTGCAGAAGACTTTTTTGGCCCATCGGTTTGAGCACGTGCTGGAAGCGACCGTTGTCAACGTATATGGCCGGAGAAATCCGTTTTATTACGATCTTCACGCCGACGATGCCAACCAACTGACGCTCAAGCGAATCTCCCTGTTCACGTTTCTGCCGTCGCTCAGTTACACGCTTCGATTCTGACCGATGCCTGTTTGGGTAACTCTCATACTGACCCTGCTGCTGGCCGGTTGCCTGAAAACAACGGACCAGATCAATCCCGACCGGCTGATGGCTGACCGGGAGTCGAAACTCTATGTCGTTTGCTTTATTTCTCCGCAGGACACCGTTTTGTCGGCTAAAGTGGCCCTGTCAGAACCCAGAATTCTGCCGACCAACGAACCGTCGCTCCTTGTCAAAACCGCTACCGTCACCATCAGCGACGCGCAGCAACGCATTACGCTACCGTATGACAGCACGGTTGATTATTACCGGGCACCCGTCGCGTCGGCAGTTTTTCGATTCGGAGCGGCCAAACGTACCAACTCTCGGTGCTGATGGACGAAGGTCGTCGGGTAGTAACGGCCCAGGCAACCATACCGGCAGCCGTCCCGATTCAGCGCGTACAGGTCGATTCGGCCACGACGGTTACGGCCATCAGCCAGTCCATTCTTTACCGGACCACCCTCTTCTGGAATGCGCCGGGAGGTCTCAGTTATTACCGGGGCTACGGTGAGTTTACTCAGACGGCTCTCAGCGCATCGGGTTCAATGCCGGAGACCCGCATCAGCCCGTCGTCCTTTTTTGTGGATCGCGCCAATAACCCCGGCCCGACCGTGCGTTCGCTGACGGGTGTGCACACGCTCGTTCTGCCGCTAACGGCCCGAATTACGAGCAACTGCGCCCGCATCGGCCTTTTCACGACTGATCTGAACTACTACCGCTACCACGCAAGCCTACGCGAACAGATCAACACGCCCAACAATTCGTTTGCCGAATCGACCGTACTTTTTTCCAATATCGTCGGGGGATACGATGTTTTTGCTGCTTACAACGCTGACTACGCCGTTTTGCGCTGAACAAGAAACGGGTGAGCCATAAGCTCACCCGTTTGCCGAATCTATCCCACTTTTGCCCGTTACGGCAACAGTACCTGGTCAATCACGTGCACGACACCGTTGAGGGCGACCAAGTCGGCAGCCATCACGTTCGATGCCGTAGCATTACTGTTTCCTTTGACGGTTACCGATTGATTCATACCTACCGAGACCATCCCATCACCTGCCCCTGGAGCGTATGCACCTCGCCACTGCGCAGCGTCGACGAAAACGCCCGCCCGCTCACGACGTGGTACGTCAGAATACGCGCCAGCGCAGCGGGACTTGCCGCCTGAATGGACGCAATGGTCGGGAAACCGGCGGCCTGGAAGGCAGCATTGGTCGGGGCAAACACCGTGAAGGGGCCACCCGTACCAATGGTCTGCACTAACCCGGCCCGTTGCAGAGCCGCGACTAAGTAAGTCAGGTTAGGGTTGGCAACGGCCGCTTCAACCAGATTACCGGCCGGGGGCAGCAACACGCGGTTAATTACATGGATTATGCCGTTGGTAGCCTGCACGTTTGCCTGTTGCACGAAGATGCCGTTCACCGAAATACTCTGCCCGTTCACAACCTGCACCTGTTCGTTCAGCAGTGTCGTGTAGCCCGTCAGGGTGCGGGACAGATTTTGCGCCGGAAAGCGATTACCGATGACGTGGTAAAGCAGAATTCGGCGCAGCGCGTCCACGTTTACGTTGTTGATAGCGTTGGCATCGGCAAAGCCAGCGGCTTGAAAAGCGGCATCCGTGGGGGCAAACACCGTCAGGTTACCCGTAGCCAGCGCACCGGCTAATCCGGCTCTGACCACCGCCGTTCTCAGGAGCGAGAAGTTGGGCGAGCCAACAACAATTCCGGTAATGCTCTGATTGATCCGAATGCGGGCACCTGACGGCCGGTCGTCTTGAGGTTGGATACCCCGTTCGCAGGCGACTATCGACAGCAGCGACACGATCAACAGTCCGGTTATTTGTGAAAACAACGTAGTACGTTTCATAAGAATTGATGTTAGTTTTTAGGTGATGAAGTGCTTCACTCGCTGCCTGAGAGGGTTCAGGAAAAGCCGGAAGCATTTCGATAGGTAGTGTAGCCGACGTTGACAATCTCACAAGATTTTAGGAAATTTTTACGCCTGAAGTCTGGTAGTCATCTGAAAGTAGTACTTCAACAGAGGTGGGAGTTGCCACTTTCAGACGCGCGATGCAGGCAACTCACAGGCGCAGCGAAACGATGAATGGCTTAGTCACAACAAAACGCCCCCGGCAGCGAAGACGGGGGCGTTTTGTTGTGACTAAGCCATTGGCAGTTAATTGATCACTGTTTCAGAAACCGCACAACACGGGGCCGAAAGCCTTCACCTCCGATTCGCAGCACGTACAGACCCGTCGCCAGGTGCCGAACCGACAGCTTGAC
>JAYTAC010000147.1:0-1884 GCA_043737755.1 Spirosoma sp. | reverse complement strand
ACGGCCCGAACTGTTTGTCGACGTCGGCCAACTGGGGCGGGCGAACGAGCAACACCCGGCTAACGCCCGATAAAGCCGTGTCGAACGTACCGGCGTCGGTGAAATCGAGCGTGACGAATCCGTTTGGCTTGATCGTTTCTTTCCATGCACTCACGTCGCGTATCCCGGCAATGACGTCAAACCGGGATATATCGGAATGTTTCATCAGTTCGCGCAGTGTTTCCAGGCCGACGTTGCCACTGGCCCCGGTAATCAGGATGCGTTCGGGAGAGGGAATCGGGTTGGTTGGCGTCACGTTGGTCACACAAATTTTACTATCGGGTGGTGATAAAAATGATCGCCTGTCTTTTGGATAGGGAGTACCCTGAGTTGTAGTATTAAATCGGGAATGTATATGAAAGGTTTTAAATGGAGTGTGCTCATTATGGGCGTGTTGACCGTGCAGGTAACCTTGGCTGATGTCCGGTTGCCGAAGGTGTTTGGGTCGCACATGGTGGTGCAGCGCCGGAAGCCCGTGCCGGTTTGGGGCTGGGCCGATGCCGCCGAAAAAGTAACGGTGACGCTGGCAAACCAAACCAAAACGACGAAGGCCGGAAAGGATGGCGCGTGGCGCGTCAGTCTCGACCCGATGGAAGCGGGCGGACCGTATCAGATGGTTGTGAAGGGCCGAAAAAACGCCGTTACGTTCAACGACGTGCTGGCGGGCGAGGTCTGGATTTGCTCCGGTCAGTCGAATATGGAATGGCCGCTTCGGTCGGCAACCAACGGTAAGGCGGAGGGTAAAACGGCTAACTACTCTAAGATCAGGCAGTTGGAAGTGAGCAAAGCCATGAGTCTCACACCCGCCAGCGACATTAAGGGCGAGTGGACCGTGTGCAGCCCTGAAACCGCTCCCAACTACACGGCTGTCGGCTATTTTTTCGCGAAACAACTACAGCAGGACCTGAACGTACCCATCGGCCTTATTCACACCTCGTGGGGTGGCACTCACTCCGAAACCTGGACCAGCCGCGCGGCTTTGAACCGGGACGATGAATTGCGGGTGGTGGCCGACAAACTCCCTGGAACGTATGAACAGGTAGTTCAGAGCGGTATGGAGCGTATCAAAAATCTATTGCAAACTCAACAGGGCGGTTTGCCTGCCGATGCCGAAACCCGGACGTGGGCCAGCCCGGACCTGAACGCGAGTGGGTGGAAGGCCATGAACATGCCCGGTGACTGGGAGTGGGGCGGCCTGCCGACGCTGGATGGTGTTGTGTGGTTCCGGCGTGAGGTGATGCTACCCGAAACCGGCTCGCTGATGAATATGACGCTTCACATCGGCTCGGTCGATGATGACGACTCAACCTACGTGAACGGCCGGTTGGTGGGCAGCACGAAAGGACTGCGCCCCCGCGCCTACGCCTTGCCCGACGGCTTGCTGAAGCCCGGCCGCAACGTTATCGCCGTGCGCGTGACCGACAATGGCGGTGGGGGAGGGCTGGCGGGCCAACCCGACCAACTCCGGCTCTCAGGCGACAACGTCGATTTGCCGCTGGCGGGTAGCTGGCAGTATCGGGTGGCGAAAATCAACGAATCGTCCTACAACCCCGGCCCCAACACCTACGCCACGCAGTTGTTCAACGCCATGCTGAATCCGCTGGTGCCCTACGCCATTGCCGGGGCCATCTGGTATCAGGGGGAGTCGAATGCGGGTCGGGCGTATCAGTACCGGCGGGCGTTTCCGCTCATGATTCAGGACTGGCGGCAGCAGTGGGGCGAGGATTTTCCGTTTCTGTTCGTGCAGTTAGCCAGTTTCAGGGCTGCTAACGGCGACAGTCGGCGGGGCAGCATGTGGGCCGAACTCCGCGAAGCCCAGACCATGACGCTTCAACTGCCCAACAC